>NZ_JAIUKC010000031.1:0-41481 GCF_020177435.1 Saccharopolyspora sp. 7B
CCCCCCCCCGCCCCCCCCCCCCCCCCCCCACCCCCCCCGGGCCCCTACAGCCCCCAGCGGGGCCGGGGGGGCCCGGCGGGGGGGGGGCGCGGGGGGGGCCCGGCCCCCCCGCGGGCACTAGTTCGCGACGAGGTGCTCGCCGAGCTCGCCGTGCGCGGCCACCAGGCGCACCGTGCCCTCGTGCAGGCGGTAGGACAGCCCGGCCACGGCGCAGCTGCCGTCGGCGACCTTCGCGGCCAGCACCGCCGAGCGCTCCACCAGGAACTCGGTGGTCTTGCGGATGTGCTCGTCGACGATGTCGTCGATCTCGGTGGTGCCCGCGGCGCGGGCGCTGAGCACGCTCGGGTAGACGCGCTCCACCACGTCGCGCACGAAACCGGTGGGCGAGTTCCCGTCGACGTAGGCCTGCGAGGCGGCGGTGACGGCGCCGCACGAGTCGTGGCCGAGCACCACGACGAGCGGGGCGCCGAGCACGCCGACGCCGTACTCGATGCTGCCGAGCGCCTCGGCGCCCGCGACGTGCCCCGCGGTGCGCACCACGAACAGGTCGCCGAGCCCGCGGTCGAAGATGATCTCGGCGGCGAGCCGGGAGTCGGAGCAGCCGAACATGACGGCGAACGGCGTCTGGCCGGGAGCCAGCGCGGCGCGGTGATCGGCGTCCTGGTTCGGGTGCAGCCGCTCCCCGCCGACGAAGCGGGCGTTGCCCTGGATCAGCAGATCGAGGGCCTGGGACGGGGAGTCCGGATCGTTGAAGGGCATGTGCAGCAAGCTACCCGAGGTCAGGCGGGCACCGCGGTGGGCGCGATCACGATCGGGCCGGACGTGGCGGCCGCGCGCGGTTGCGGAGCGCGACGGGCCTGCCGCCGTTCGGACCAGCACACGGCCCGCCCCTCCGGCCTGACCAGCACATCCGATCGCGGATCAGCAATGCGCCGAACGGGCGGATCCCGCCTGCCACGACGGGGTTCCACTCACCCAACGAAGTCAGCGCTGACCGGTTGACCTGCCACTACGACCCATGACACGGTCTGCATGAGATTCAGGTCACCCGTGGTCGGCGCGCACCGTCCTGCGCCGGCCCGATGCCGACGACGCCATCGCATTCCGGCGGAGCAGCGCTGTCCGCCGACGCCCCGCGGGAGGAACGAATCGTGCAGACCAAGGCCGCCCTTCTCCACGAACCGGGCCAGGACTGGGCCATCGACGAGATCGAGGTGGGTGATCCGGTCGCCGGGGAGGTGCAGTTGCGGCTCGCGGCGACCGGACTCTGCCACTCCGACGAGCACCTGCGCACCAACGCGATGCCGGTGCCGGTGTACCCGGTGCTCGGCGGGCACGAGGGCGCCGGGGTGGTCACGAAGGTCGGGGCCGGGGTCACCGGCCTGCGGGAGGGCGATCACGCGGTGCTCGGGTTCATCCCGGCCTGCGGGGTGTGCCGGCCGTGCTCGGCGGGCATGCAGAACCTCTGCGACCAGGGCGCCGGCCTGCTCACCGGGCAGGCCATCTCCGATGGCACCCACCGGGTGACGCACCAGGGGCGGCCGGTGGCGCCGATGTGCCTGCTGGGCACGTTCGCCCCGTACGTGACGGTCAACCAGTCCAGCGTCATCCGGATCGAGGACGACATCCCGCTGGAGACCGCGGCGCTGCTGGGCTGCGGCGTGTCCACCGGCTGGGGGTCGGCGACGGAGATCGGCGCCACGCGCCCCGGCGACACCGTGGTGATCGTCGGCGCGGGCGGCATCGGCATCAACGCCGTGCAGGGCGCCGCCGCCGCGGGCGCGCGGTTCGTCGTCGCGGTCGACCCGGTGGAGTTCAAGCGGCAGAAGGCCGTCGAGTTCGGCGCCACGCACACCTTCGCCTCGATGGCGGAGGCGCTGGAGCCGCTGCGGGACATCACCTGGGGCAGCCTCGCGCACACCACGATCCTCACCGTCGGCGAGCTGCAGGGCGATCAGCTGGCCGAGGCGCTGGCGATCACCGGCAAGGGCGGGCAGGTCGTGGTGACCGCGCTCGCCGACATGACCGCCACCGACGCGAAGATCGGCATGTTCGAGCTGACGCTGCTGCAGAAGCGCATCCAGGGCGCGATCTTCGGCGGCGCGAGCCCGCGGACCCAGGTGCCGCGGCTGCTGGAGCTGTACCGGCAGGGGCGGTTGAAGCTGGACGAGCTGGTGACGCGCACCTACTCGCTGGACGAGATCAACAAGGGCTACCAGGACATGCGGGAGGGCAAGAACCTGCGCGGCATCGTCCGCTACACCGACGCGGACTGGTGAGGCGCCGCACGGCGAACCGATGAGCCGCTGACACCGGGCCTGCCGCACCCGCGCGGCAGGCCCGTGCCGCGTCGCGGGCCGCTCCCGCTACTCCGGGTCGCCCGCCCACCGGTGCAGCGCTTCCGGCAGGCCGGGCGCCCCGGCGTCGTCCGCGGCCCAGACGACGATCCCGTCCGGACGCACCAGCGCGCCGGCGGGCGCACCGGGACCGTCCGGGACCGCGCGCACCCGCCCCGGCCAGCGTTCGGCGGCCCGCGCGAACTCGCGCCCCGGAGTGCGGTCGAGCAGCAGGAAACCGCCGTCGTGCCCGTGGTCGACCAGCCGGGTCCCGTCCGCCAGCGGCAGGTCCGGGGCGAACCGGCCGAGCAGCGGGTGCTCGCCCGGCAGCTCGACGTGCTGCGCGACGCCGGAGCTGCGCTCCACGGCCCAGGTCGCGCCGTCCGGGGTGCGCAGCAGCGCGGTGACGATCTCGCGGAGCGCGGCGGACTTCGGGTCGCCGCGCAGCATCCCGGTCTGCGCCCGCGTCCAGTCCAGCACCCGCGCGCCGAGCGGGCGGCGTTCCGCGTCGTAGCCGTCCAGCAGCCCGTCCGGCGCCCATCCGGCGACGACGGCGCCGAGCCGCCAGCCGAGGTTCATCGCGTCTCCGACGCCGAGGTTGAGCCCCTGCCCGCCGAACGGCGGGTGCACGTGCGCGGCGTCGCCCACCTCGGCATGTCGGACCCGACCCAGCAGGACACGGCGGGTGCACGTGCGCGGCGTCGCCCGCCACCAGGACCCGGCCGGAGCGGTAGGTCGCGGCCTGCCGGGCGTTGTCGGTCCAGCGGGTCGCCGGGCCGCGCAGCGCGGTCAGCGTGACCTCGGTGCCGGAGATCCGCCGCAGGCCGGCCTGCACGTCGGCGAGCTCGACCGGCGCGGTGCGGTCGGCGGGCCCGCCGTCGAACTCGGCGGTGATCAGCCGTCCGGGCTGCGGTCCGCAGCGGTACGCGCCCCGCTCCGACCAAGTCCACCCCTCGCCGAGCAGTTCCGGTTCGGCGATGTCGGCGACCGCCAGGTAGCCGGTGAGTTCGGGGTCGGTGCCGGGGAAGTCGATGGCCGCGAGGCGCCGGACCGCGCTGCGCCCGCCGTCGCACCCGACGACCCACCGGCCGCGGAACGGTCCGGCGGTGGTGCCGAGGAGCACGTCCTCGCCGGTGTCGTCGAGCTCGGTGACCTCGACCCCGCGCCGCACCGGCACGCCGAGCCGCGCCAGGTGGTCGGCCAGCAGGCCTTCCAGTTCGCGCTGCGGCACCAGCCAGGTGTCCGCGGCGGCGGCGTGCGCGGCGAGCTCGGGCCGCGTCCAGTCGACCAGGTCGGGTTCGAGGACGACGCCCGCGAAGTGCCCGGTGAACCGCGCGCCGCCGAGCACCGGGGCGCCGGCCCGCTCGCGCACCTCCCGCTGCACCTGCCGGGCGGCGGGGAGCAGGCCGCGGCGGTCGAGGGCTTCGGCGGTGGGCACGTTGATCGACGCCGCCTTCATCGACTCGTCCGGTTCGGTGCGCCGCTCCAGCACCAGCACCGCCGCCCCGGCGAGCGCCAGTTCCGCCGCGAGCACCAGCCCGACCGGTCCTGCTCCGACGACCACCACATCCGCATCCGCTCCAGTCACGAACACCGTTCTACGGGCGAACGCTGTTCGCGTCAAGCTAGGATGACCGGGTGAACCCGAGAGACCGGCGCGCGGCGCGCCACCAGCCCGGCGCCGCCGAAGCGGCACCCCGGCGCCGCGCGCTCCCGATCACCGTGGAGCAGGTGGTCGACACCGCCCTCGATCTCGTCGCCGCGGAGGGCTACGAGGCGCTGACCATGCGGCGGGTCGCCACCGCGCTCGACACCGGCCCCGCGTCGCTCTACGCCCACGTGGTCAACAAGGCAGACCTCGACGAGCTGCTCATCGGGCGGCTCTGCGGCGAGATCGCGCTCCCCGAACCCGATCCGGACGTGTGGCGGGACCAGCTGCACCACGTGTGCGCCCAGCTGCGCGACCAGTACCTGAAGTACCCGGGGATCTCCCGCGCCGCGCTCGCCGCCGCGCCCACCGACCGCCAGATCGCGCGGATCGGCGAAGGCCTGCTGGCGATCGCGCTCGCCGGCGGTGCCGCGCCCGGGGACGCCGCCTGGGCGGTCGACGCGCTGGTGCTGCACGTGGCGTCCTACTGCCTGGAGCTGGCGATCGCGCGGCGGAAGGCGGCCCACGAGGACGCGGCCTGGGTGCTGGACCGGGAGGAACTGCGGCGCAGGCTCACCGCGCTGCCCGCCGCCGAATTCCCGCACACCACCCGGCACGCGGCGGAGCTCACCGCCGGCACGGGGCACGAGCGGTTCGACTTCGCCGTGCGGCTGCTGATCGACGGCCTCGCACGGCGCTGAACGCGCTCCCCCGTCCGGTCGTCGAGGCCCGCCGCGATCGGCCCAGCGGCCGGGACCCGTTCCGCCGTCGCGGAGCGCGCTCGGGCATGATCCCGACCATGCCGATCTTCCTCGCGCCCGGCGTGCTCGCCGGTGCGCCGCCCGCGGTCGCGCAGGCCGCGCCGATCGATCCGATGCGCGTCGTGTTCGTGCTCGTGCTGGTGCTGCTGGGGATCGCCCTGGTGCTCGTGGTGCTGAGCAAGTGGCTGCGGTGGCGGCAGGGGTTCAGCGCGCCGCGCCAGCGCGAGCTGCTGTGGGCGGTCCCGGTCGCGCCGGACATCCAGCAGGCGGTGCGGGAACTGGTGCGCGCCGACGACCGGGTGCGGGCGGTGAAGGTGCTGCGCGAGGCGATCCCCGCGGTGTCGCTGCTGCAGGGCAAGCTGCTGGTGGACCGGCTCGCCGAGCACGAACACCCCACGAGCTACGCCGAGGTGGTGCGGGACCTGCGCGAGCGCGAACCGGAGCTCGCCCAGCGGTTGCGGCCGCTGATCGAGCACAAGGCGGAGATCGAAGTGGTGCGATTGCTGCGCGAGCGGCTGGGGCTGGACCTGCGCATCGCGGGCGAACTCGCCAAGTCCATGCAGGAGTGATCTCCCGCGGTGGTGCGGGAATCCGGCGCGAACCGGGTTCCCGCACCCCGCTCAGCCGGCGCTCACCTCGCGAGGATGGCGCGCAGCGCGTCCCGCAGCGCGGCCTCCGGGTCGGCGGGAAGCCGGTGCGCGCGCCAGCCGATGTGCTTGTCCGGCCGCACGAGCAGCACCCCGTCCTCGGCGACCTCCCGCAGCCGCGCCCAGTCGAAGTACAGGTCGGTGACCTCGCGCCCGGGCCCGATCACCACCGCCTCGACCGGCACGCCCAGCTCGTGCCCGACCTTGTCCGCGGCGTCCTTCCACGCCTGCCCGGTGATGCCGGTGAGCAGCGTGAAGCGGCCGGCGGGCGCGAGGTCGTGGGTGGAGTACCGGCGGGACCGGTCCCCGACCCACGCGTGCGGCAGCCGAGATCCGGGCACGGTCGAGGGCTGGTAGTACAGCTCCGGGTCGCGCTCCGGCTCGGGCCGGGCGGAACCGTCCGAGACCACGGCGCCGGATTCGTAGAACTGGCCCATCTCCACGCCGTGCGCGTTGAACTCGTAGTCCTTGACCTCCATCGCGCGCTGCAGGGCTTCGCGCTTGGCGGCGCCGTCCGGGGTGGCGTCCTTGCGCTGCTCCATGTTGGCGAGCAGCTGCTCCTCCGGACCGGGTTCGGCGATGTCGAGCGCTTCGAAGAACTGCGCGAACTCGCGGCCGGACTTGTTGGCGCGCAGCACGATCTGCTCGGCGACGGGGGCGCGCTCGGCGGTGTAGCTGTCCAGCAGCCGCTCCCCCGCCTGCCCGCGCAGCACGGCGGCGAGCTTCCAGGCGAGGTTGTAGGAGTCCTGCACGGAGGTGTTGGAGCCGAGCCCGTTGCTCGGCGGGTGCTTGTGCACCGAGTCCCCGGCGCAGAACACCCGGCCGGACTGCAACCGGGTCGCGTACTGCTCGTTGTTGCCCCACAACGAGGTTCCGGTGATCTCGACGTCCAGCTCGGGCAGCCCGAGCAGCTTGCGCACGATGGCGGTGGCGCCGGCGTCGTCGAGCACGGGCGGTTCGCCGCGCACGTCGTAGCCGCTGACGATCATCCACTGGTTCCAGGGCCGCACCATCCGCACCGCGCCGGTGCCGATGCCGCCGACGTTGGTGCCGGGCTGCACCACCCAGTACAGCACCGAGGGGCGGTGCGCGACGTGCTCGGCGAGGTCGGCGGTGAAGGTGATGTTCAGGGATCCGGCGATGTCGAGCTCGCCGCGCATCGGCAGCGCGACGTCGGCGGCGACCCGGGACCGCGCACCGTCGGCGCCGATCAGGTACTGGGCCCGGATGTCGTACTCCTGACCGGTGAACCGGTCGCGGACGCGCGCCGTGACCCCGTCGGCGTCCTGCCGCAGCGACAGGTACTCGGTGGCGAACCGGGTCTGGGTGCCGCGCTTGGTCGCGTTCTCGACGAGGATCGGTTCGAGGTAGTTCTGCGGGATGTCGCAGTTCCACGACGCGGAGGCGAGTTCGTAGTCGGCGTGCCGGGCGGGATGGGTGCCCCAGGTGCGGATGCGGCCGAGCTCCTCGCCCGCGATGGCGGTGCAGAAGACGGTGTCGCCCATCAGCTCGTGCGGTGTGGCCTCGGCGATCACCTGCTCCTCGATGCCGACATCGCGGAAGATCTCCATCGTGCGCTGGTTGGTGATGTGGGCGCGCGGGGTGTTCGCGGTCCACCGGTGCTTGGTCACCATCACGTTGTCCACCCCGAGGGTGGACAGGAACAGCGCCGCGGACGCGCCCGCGGGGCCGGATCCGATGATGAGCACCTCGGTCCGCACCGGGTCCGTCCGGGTGGCCGACTGCTGGTCGGGAACCGTCATCTGCTTCCTTCGCACTGGACGCGGGCACGCGCTCGGTCCGCCGGTACCTGCTCGCGGGCTGGCCGGCGACCCGAGTTCGCGGCTGATTACAGCCGCAGCCCGCCAGTCGATCAAGACTTCCGCGGCCGCGGGCGAGCTGGCATCCACTGTGGACTCGAAGCGGACATCTTTCGAGGAAGCAATTTCTGCACGAAGTGACCGCGCGGCCGCCGCTCCTGCGCGGCACCGGCCGACGACCGTGATCCTGAACACGGCGCACGACGAGGACCACCTTGACCGGTCTTCCGCGGCGCTGCTACACATGAATCAGGAACCCTGATTCATGTGAGGTGGCGGATGAGCGCAGCGGTGGACGACGAACAGCGGCCGGGCACCCCCGAACCCTGGGGCGACACCGTCCTGGTGGAGTTCGACGAAGGCATCGCCTGGGTGACGCTCAACCGGCCGGACAAGCGCAACGCGATGAACCCGGCGCTCAACGACGAGATGGTGCGGGTGCTCGACCACCTCGAAGGCGACGAGCGCTGCCGCGTGCTGGTGCTGACCGGCGCCGGGGAATCCTTCTCCGCCGGCATGGACCTCAAGGAGTACTTCCGCGAGGTCGACGCCACCGGTAGCACCGCCGTGCAGACCAAGGTCCGCCGCGCCAGCGCCGAATGGCAGTGGAAGCGGCTCGCGCACTGGATCAAGCCGACCATCGCGATGGTCAACGGCTGGTGCTTCGGCGGCGCCTTCACCCCGCTCGTCGCCTGCGACCTCGCCATCGCCGACGAGCGGGCGAAGTTCGGGCTTTCCGAGGTGAACTGGGGAATTCCGCCCGGCGGCGTCGTCAGCAGGGCGCTCGCGGCCACCGTCAGCCAGCGCGACGCGCTGTACCACATCCTCACCGGCGAACCCTTCGACGGCGCCGAGGCGGCGCGGATGCGGCTCGTCAACGAGGCGGTGCCCGCCGAACGCCTGCGGGAGCGGACGCGGGAGCTCGCGCTCAAGCTCGCCTCGATGAACCAGGTGGTGCTGCACGCCGCGAAGGTCGGCTACAAGGTCGCCGCGGACATGCCGTGGGACCAGGCCGAGGACTACCTCTACGCCAAGCTCGACCAGTCCCAGTTCGCCGACCAGGCCGGGGCGCGTGCGCAGGGGCTCAGCCAGTTCCTGGACGAGAAGGCCTACCGGCCGGGCCTGGGCGCCTTCGACTCGAACAGGTAGCACTCGCCCACCGCGGCGCGAGATCCTCCTCCCGCGCCCGGTGGGCGCTCGGCGAAAGGTGCACCGTTGCGAAACCAGGGGCTCGGGTCCTGGCCCGACCGGCGGGCCAGGATGACACCGCACCGGATCGCCCTGCGCCACGGCGACCGGACCACCACGTACGCCGAACTCGCCGAGCGGGTGCGGCGACTCGCGGACGGCCTGCGCCGCGCCGGCGTGCGCCAGGGCGACCGGGTCGCCTACCTGGGGCCGAACCACCCGGCGTACCTGGAGGTCCTGTTCGCCTGCGGACGGATCGGCGCGGTGTTCGTCCCGCTGAACTTCCGGCTCACCGCACCGGAACTGGACGTCGTCCTCGACGACGCGGGGGCGGTGCTGCTCGTGCACACCGCCGAGCACGCCGCCACCGCCGCCGCGCTCGGCACCCGCGCCCGCCGCGTTCTCGTCGACGCCGACGGGAACGTCGAGCACGCGGGCGGAGCCGACGTGGTCGACCAACCGGTGCGCCCGGACGACCCGTGCCTGATCATGTACACCTCCGGTTCCACCGGGCGCCCCAAGGGCGTGGTGCTCACGCACGGGAACCTCACCTGGAACTGCGTCAACGTGCTCGTGGAGACCGATCTGGCCGCCGACGAACGCGCGCTGGTCGCCGCTCCCCTGTTCCACGCCGCCGCGCTCGGCATGGTGTGCCTGCCGACGCTGCTCAAGGGCGGGACGGTGGTGCTGCACTCGTCCTTCGATCCGGCGGCGGCGCTGGCCGCGATCGAGCGCGAGCGGGTGACGTTGATGTTCGGGGTGCCCGCCATGTACGACGCGCTCGCCGCCCACGAGCGGTGGGACGCGACCGACCTGTCCGGGGTGCGGACGCTGCTGTGCGGCGGATCCCCGGTGCCCACCAGGACGATCGAGCGGTACCTGGCGCGGGGGCTGAGCTTCGTGCAGGGCTACGGCATGACCGAGACCGCGCCCGGCGCGCTGCTGCTGGACCGCGAGCACCTGACCACCAAGATCGGCTCGGCCGGGGTGCCGTCGTTCTTCACCGACGTGCGCGTGGTGGACGGCGACGGGACCGAGGCCGGGCCCGGCGAGCGCGGCGAGGTCGTGGTGAGCGGGCCGAACGTGATGCCCGGGTACTGGGGGCTGCCCGCCGAGACCGCTGCGGTGCTGCGCGACGGCTGGTTCCACTCCGGCGACGTGGCGACCGTGGACGAGGACGGCTGCGTGCGGATCGTGGACCGGCTCAAGGACGTGTACATCTCCGGCGGGGAGAACGTGCACCCGGCCGAGGTGGAGAACGAGATCCACGCCTTCCCGGGCGTCGCCGCCTGCGCGGTGATCGGCGTCCCGGACGAGCGGTGGGGCGAGGTGGGCCGCGCCGTGGTCGTGCCGGAGGAGGGCGCCTCGGTCGATCCGGCGGAGCTGCTGGCGCACCTGCGCGGGCGGCTCGCCGGGTACAAGGTGCCGCGGTCGGTGCGCTTCGCCGCCGAACTCCCCACCACCGGGTCCGGCAAGGTCCGCAAGGCGGAGGTCCGCGCCCGCCACGGCGGCTGAACCGCGCGGGCGGGCGGGCCGCACACCCCGGCGGAACGCCGGATCGCGATCGGAACGGGTGGGTCGGGGTCAGAACGGGTAGGTCGGGGCCTGGCGGCGGAGGGTGAGCCACTGGGTCTCGGTGAACGCCTCGGCGTTGGCGCGGGCGCCGCCGACGCGCGAGGAGCCGGACGCCCCGACCCCGCCGAAGGGCGCGCCCGCGTCGTCGTTGAACGTCTGGTCGTTGATGTGCACCTGGCCGGACGGGATGCGGCCCGCGATGGCCATCGCCTCCCCCAGATCGGCGCCGAGCACGCCGAGGCTGAGCCCGAACTCGCTGTCCGCGGCGAGCGCCACCGCCTCGTCCACGTCGGAGAACGGGCGGACGCAGGCGACCGGCCCGAACACCTCCTCCGCGTAGGCGGGGGTGTCGCCGGTGCAGTCGGCGAGGACCGTGGGCCGGTGGAACAGCCCCTCGTGCGTGCCGCCCGCGACCAGCCGGGCCCCGGATCCGGCGCTGCGCCGCACCAGGTCCTGGGCGTGGTCCAGCTGCCCGCGGTCGATGATCGGCCCGAGCTGCACGTCCTCCCGGTACCCGTCGCCGACCCGCAGCGCGTCGGCCTTCGCCGCGAGCACCTCGACGTACTCCTGGTAGACGGATTCGTGCACCAGGTGCCTGCCGATGGCCATGCACACCTGTCCGGAGTGGATGAAGTTCCCGAACGCGCCGCAGGAAGCCGCCGCGGGCACGTCGACGTCGCCGAGCACGACGAGCGCGCTGTTGCCGCCGAGCTCCAGGTGGGTTCGGGTGAAGGTCCGCGCGGCGCGCGCCCCGATCGCCCGGCCGGCCGGGGTGGACCCGGTGAACGACACGATCCGCACTTCGGGCGCGTCGATCAGGGCGCCGCCGACGTCCGCGTCGCCCGGCAGCAGCTGCAGCACGCCCGGCGGCAGCCCGGCCTCCTCGAAGATCCGCGCGATCACCACGCCGCCGCAGATCGCGGTGCGCGGGTCCGGCTTGAGCAGCACGGCGTTGCCGAGCGCCAGCGCGGGCGCGACGGAGCGGATGGACAGGATCAGCGGGAAGTTGAACGGGGAGATGACGGCGACGACGCCCGCGGGCACCCGGCGCTGCACGCTGACCCGCGGCATCGGCGAGTGCAGCAGTTCGCCGTGCGGCGCGGTGGCGAGGGCGCTGGCCTCGGTGCACTCGGCGGTGGCGGCGGCGGTCTCGATGCCGGATTTGAACCGGGTGGAGCCGGATTCGCGCACGATCCAGTCGCCGATCTCGGCGGCGTGCCGCTCGAACAGCGCGGCGGCGCGGGAGAGCACCGCGGCGCGGTCGAACGGGGAGGTGGCGGCCCAGTCGCGTTGCGCTCGGGCGGCGCGGCTGGCCGCTTCGGCGGCGTCCTCCGGCGCGGCCCGGCCGACTTCGCCGAGGACGTCGCCGGTCGCGGGTTCGACGGCCTGCCGCGGTTCTCCTCCGGTTCCGGTGGTCCAGCTACCGGTGAAGATCCGGCCGGTCCAGTCCGCGTCGTCCAGCAGTGCCATGGTCCGCTCCCGTCCGCTTCGTTGCTCAGGGCCCCTGATAATCGTACTAGTCGGCCCGCGGAATGAGGAGCGCTCGGCGCAACCTCCGGCACCCGACCGCGGCACACCTAGGCGCGGCGCACCTCGGACACCGCCGCCAGCGCGGTGATCCCGTGCTCCAAGCCCTCGCGGAACGTTTCGCGCTGCCCGGGACTGAGATCGGCGAGCAACTCGTCCTCCAGCTCCAGCACGGCCGGCGCGCACTCGGCCAGCAGCTCCGAGCCGGCTTCGGTGAGCGAGGCCAGCAGTACCCGCTTGTTGTGCACGTCCGGACCGCGCGTGATCAGGCCGCGCTTCTCCAGCGTCAGCACCATTTCGTGCATCGTCTGCGGCCGCAGGAACGAGCGGCGCGCCAGCTGCGCCGAGGACAGCGCGCCCCGGTTCTGCAGCACGGTCAGCGCGGTGTACTGCAGCGTGGTGAGCCCGAGCGGGCGCAGCACGTCGTCCAGCAGTGCCCGGATCACCAGTTCGAGGCGCTTGACCAGGTACAACGTCAACGGTGGACGGGGGATCGCGGCGTCGGCCCCGTCGGCCGCACCGGATCGCTCTGCTCGGCTGCTCACCCGCGTCATGATGTCACCTCCGCGGCGGTTCCGTCCGCGCCGCCCGCGCGATCGCGAACCCTGATATCGAATCAGCAATGCTGATCTCCATCGAGCAGGGCCCGCCCTAGTAAGTCTACTGTGGACTGATGTGGTCCCGCGTCTGCCGCGAGAACCATCCGCGGCGGCCGATCGGCGGAGCCGGTTCCGGCCGCTCGCGTCGCCGTCACTACTATGCGAGCCGCACCAGCTCCGCTCAGCACTCGACTCCCGGGGGTCCACTCGATGGTGAACGGCAAGGTCGTCCGGTTCGACGACGATCGCGGCTACGGCTTCCTCGCGCCCGACGACGGCGGCGAGGACGTCTTCGTGCACGCGAACGACATCCAGGACTCCAAGCAGCAGTTCCGGCCGGGCGCCCGCGTCGAGTTCGCCATCGAAGCGGGCGATCGCGGCCTGAAGGCCTCGCAGGTGCGGTTGCTCGAACCGGCGGCCGACGCGGAACCCCGCGCGCCGCGCCGCGAGCAGGAGGACGACGGGCTGTGCGACGTGCTGTCCGTGCCCGAGTTCCGCACCGAACTCACCGAGGCGCTGCTGGAAGCCGCCCCCACCCTCACCGCCGCGCAGATCGTCCAGGTGCGCCGCAAGGTGACCGACATCGCGCGCAGGCACAACTGGATCGAGGCCTGACCGGCGCTTGGCCAGCGGACGGGGCCTGCGGAGGGCGGCGCCGGTGCCCGGGCTCGCCCGCGGGTGGCCGTCCGGCCCGCTGCGCGCCGTCCCGCGCTCGGCGGCCCGTTCTTCCCAGCGCCGCCAACGAATTCGCGGGACACGCGCTGCGCTGACCGGGCCGTCCGTCCGAAAAGCGGAGGACGATACTGAGACCATGCCGCGACTCGACATCTCCGACGCCCGGATCGACCACCGGCTCGGCGGGAACCCGGACGGTCCCGCGCTGCTGCTCCTGCAGGGCCAGGCGAACTCGCAGCGGTGGTGGGACGAGGTGCGCACCGACTTCGAGGACACCTACCGGACGATCACCTTCGACTACCGGGGAACCGGGGATACCGCCGCACCCGATGCGGACTGGACGACCCGCTCGTTCGCCGCCGACGCCGCCGAGGTGCTGCGCGCCGCCGGGGTCGCCCGCGCGCACGTGTACGGCACGTCGATGGGCGGCCGGATCGCGCAGTGGCTCGCCATCGACCGGCCCGAGCTGGTGGACCGGCTGGTGCTCGGCTGCACCACGCCCGGCGGCGAGCACGCGGTCGAACGAGACCAGCAGGTGCGGCGCTCGCTGCTGAACCCGGACCCGGCGCAGCGGCGGCGCGCGCTGTTCGAGCTGATGTACACCGGCGCGTGGACGGGTTCCCCGGAGGACAGCACCGTGCTCGGCGACCCGACCATGACGGCCGCCGCCACGCGACGGCACCTGCGGATGAGCGCGCGGCACGACGCGTGGGACCGGCTCCCCGAGATCCAGGCGCCCACCCTCGTCCTGCACGGCGACGAGGACCTGCTGGCCCCGGTCGTCAACGCGGAACTGCTGGCGCAACGCATCCCGCACGCCGCGCTGCACGTGCTGCCCGGCGCCCGGCACGCCTACTTCGACGAGTTCCGCGCGGAGGCGTCCCGGTCGGTCCGCGACTTCCTCGCCGCGGCGGGTTCCTAGCGCACGCTGCGGAAGTTGTCGGCGGGCACCTCCAGGGACTCGCCCGATTCGAAGCGCACAACCACCCGGTCCGGCAGCCAGCCGACGTCGCGGACCCGCGGTTCCCGGCCCGCGCCGAGTTCGAGCAGCACCGGGTAGTAGTAGTCCGTGACGTGCGGCCCGAGGCGCAGTTCGTGCGCCACCCCGGTCGGGCGCACGACCCGCAGCAGCCGCAGGTCGCTGGAGTAGTGCTCGCCGCCGTACTCGTAGGTCATCCCGGAGTCCTGGGACCGCTCCTCGTGCAGGACCTCCGCCTGCAAGGAGATCGACGACGGTCCGATGAGGACCACCGCCAGCACCACCAGCAGCGCTCCGGCCAGGAGCACGACGAGGGCGGTGCGGAAGCTCTTGCGCAGCACGACGGGGACTCCTCCAGCGGACGGCGGGCCGCGCGGTTCCCGGCCCCTCGGCGGCTCAGCCTGCCGGAGCGGACCGGCCGCAGGCCTCGGCCGATCGGCCACCCGACCCCGGCCGAACGTTTACCGCTCCCGGCGCCGGGTCAGCCCTGGCGGTCCGCCCGGTAGCCGCCGCTGAACCGGACGTGTTCGATCATGATCCGCTCGGCGGTCGCGCCGTCCTGGGCCGCCAGCGCGTCGATGATCCGCCGGTGCGCGTCGAGGTGGCCGCGCGCGCGTTCCGGTTCCAGCCACAGCGAGGCGTTCGCCGGCACCGGGTAGCTGTTGCGGATGGCGCGGGCCTGCCTGCCGAGGAACGCCGGGCCGCCGATGTCGGTGATCAGCAGGTGGAACCGGCGGCTCTGCTCGCCCAGCAGCTCGTGGCCGCCCCGCTCGGCGTCCTCGACCATCGAGCGGTGGATCCGGCGGAGCTCGTCGAGCTGTTCGGCGGTGATCCGCTCGGCGGCGAGCTTGGCGCCGAGGCCTTCGACGACGGCCCGCACGTCGTAGAACTCCCGCAAGGCGTCGTCGCTGAGGTCGATCACCGTGGCGCCGTGGTGGCTCTCGTAGCTGATCAGGCGGTCCTTCTCCAGCCGCCGCAACGCCTCGCGCACCGGGGTGATCGAGACACCGAGGCGCTCGGCGATGGAGTTCGCCTTCAGCGGCGTGCCGCCCGGGATGCTGGCGTTGCGCAGTTCCCCCAGCAGCACGTCGTAGACGTAGTCCGCCTTGCTCATCGGTGGCCGGTTCACGGCCGGTTCCCCTGACTGCATCGCCATCCTTCGCTTCCGGCGAATCCGGCGTCCAGTCTCCCGCACCGGCCCGCGCCGCCCTAGGCCGACTACGACGGAGGTATTGACTTACAAGTTACATCTTATAAGTTGCATCCTCATGACGAGCCTTGCCGGATTACGCGTCATCGACGCCGCCACCCTGTTCGCCGGACCGTCCGCCGCGATGCTGCTGGCGGACTTCGGCGCCGACGTCATCAAGATCGAGCACCCGACCCGCGGTGACCCTGCGCGCGGCCACGGAGCTTCCGCCGACGGCGTCGGCCTCTGGTGGAAGACCCTGGCACGCGGCAAGCGGACCGCCGCCGTGAACCTCTCCACCCCCGAGGGCCAGCGGATCATCCGCGAGCTCTGCGCCGACGCCGACGTGCTCGTCGAGAACTTCCGGCCCGGAACCCTCGAACGGTGGGGGCTCTCCCCCGACGACCTCCGAGCGATCAACCCGCGGCTGGTGGTCGCCCGGATGACCGGGTTCGGCCAGCACGGCCCGATGTCGCGGCAGCCCGGCTTCGGCACGCTCGCCGAGGCGATGAGCGGGTTCGCCGCGTCCACCGGTGAACCGGACGGGCCACCGGTGCTGCCGCCGCTGGCGATGGCCGACGGCATCGCGGGGCTCGCCATGGCCTACGCGATCATGGTGGCGCTGCGGGCCAGGGACGAGACCGGGCACGGCCAGGTCATCGACATGGCCATCATCGAGCCGATCGTGAGCATCCTCGGCCCGCAGATGACCGCGTACAAGATGCTCGGCACCATCCCGCCGCGGACCGGCAACCGATCCAGCAGCAACGCTCCGCGCAACACCTACCGCACCCGCGACGGCCGCTGGGTCGCGGTCTCCACCAGCGCGCAGGCCATCGCCGAACGCGTCATGCACCTGGTCGGGCGGCCGGACCTGGCGGAACAACCGTGGTTCCAGCACGGACGCGGGCGGGTGGAGCACGTCGACGAGCTGGACTCGGCCGTCGCCACCTGGATCGCCGAACGGGACGCGGGCGAGGTGATCGACGCGTTCGAGCAGGCCCAAGCGGCGATCGCGCTCGTCTACGACGTCTCCGACATCGCGCAGGACCCGCAGTACGCGGCGCTGGAGACCTTCGTCGAGCTCGACGACGAGGAACTCGGCGCCACCACCGTGCAGAACGTCCTGTTCCGGCTGTCCGACACGCCCGGCGAAGTGCGCTGGCTCGGCCCACCGCTGGGCAAGCACACCGACGACGTGCTCGCCGAACTGTCCTACTCGCCCGAGCGGATCGCCGAGCTGCGGGAGAGCGGGGTCGTGGCATGACGCCGCCGGTGTGCTCCCTCTACGTACCCGGCGATCGTCCGGAGCGGTTCGGCAAGGCCGCGGCCAGCGGCGCCGACGTGGTGATCCTCGACCTGGAGGACGCGGTCGGCGCGGAGCACAAGGACGTCGCGCGCGAGCACGTCCGCGCGCACCTGGCCGAGCGCAGGCCGGGTCCGGAGCTGCACGTGCGGATCAACGATCCCGCCACGGAACGCGGTCGCGCGGACCTCGCCGCGCTCGCCGAGTGCCCGGGCCTGGACGCGGTGCGGGTCCCGAAGATCCACGGCGCCCGGGACCTCGCCGTCGTCGACGAGGCCTTCGGCACCCGGCCGACACCGGTGCAGGCGCTGCTGGAATCCGCGCGCGGCCTCGCCGACGCGGCGGCGATCTGCGCGCACCCCAGGGTCGCCGGGGTCGGGCTGGGCGAGCAGGACCTCGCGGCGGAGCTGTCCATCACCGACGAACGCGCCTTCGACCACCTCCGGCTCCAGCTGGTGCTGGCCGCCGCGGCGGCCGGCCTGCCCCCGGTGGCGATGTCGGTGCACGCGGACGTCCACGACGAGGCGGGTCTGCGGGCGTCCTGCGCGCACGGCAGATCCCTCGGCATGTTCGGGCGTGCCGCCATCCACCCCCGGCAGGTCCCCGTCATCCGGGACGCGTTCCGGCCGACGCCCGAGGAGGTCGCCCGCGCCGGTGAGGTCGTCGCGGCGGCCGAGCACCACGGCGGCGAGGGCGCGCTGGCGCTGCCCGACGGCCGGTTCGTCGACGCGCCCGTCATCGCCAAGGCCCGCAGCGTTCTCGCGCTGGCGGACCGGCTCGGCGAACGCGGCTGAGAAGCCGGAGCCGGCCACCGAAGTCCGGCGCCGCCGTCGCAGGTCCCGACGACGCGCCCGTCCGATCAGCTCACCTTCCCGGTGACCCGCAACGATTCGAAGGAGCTCGTCGTGGGCGTAGCAGTGTGGGCACTCATCACCTACATCGCGATCATCGTCGTCTGGAACACCGTCCTGAAGCGCAACATCGGCGAAGCGATGCTCGTCGGATTCGTCGCCGTGTGCCTGTTCGGCGGTGGTGACGCGCTGGAACTCGCTCGCGCGGGGCTGGACGAAGCGCTCTCCGAGGAGGTCGTGTTCGCCGCGCTGGCGTTCGTGTTCATGGGCTACCTGATGACCGAGCTCGGCCTCATCGACCGGCAGGTCACGTTGCTCAACTCCGTGTTCGGCAGGCTCCGGGGAGGTTCCGCGTACGTGTCGACCTCGGCGGCGGCCCTGCTCGGCGGGCCCGCCGGGTCCGGTTCCGGCATCGCCGCCTCCGTCGGCTCGGTGACGATCCCGTGGATGATCCGGTCGCGCTGGCGGCCCGACCTGGCGGCGTCGCTGGTGGCGGGCAACGCCGGGCTGGGGATCTCCATCCCGCCGAGCTCGTCGATGTTCCTGCTGCTGGGCTCGGCGGCGGTGGCGCCGGTGCTCAGCGCGGACCAGCTCATCGTCGCGGCGTTCGCCGGTGGGCTGTGGACGGTGCTGTACCGGTTCGTCGTGGTGTTCAGCTGGGTCCGCCGGTTCCGGATCGAGAAGATCTCCGGGGAGGACATCGCGCCGCTGCGGATCGCGTTGCAGCAGGGGTTCGGCTCGCTGCTGGTGTACGCGGGCATCGCGATCCCGGTCGTGCTGACGCTCGATGTCGGCGTCCGGTTCCTGGAATCCCGCGTCGGCGACGCGGCGGACGACATCAGCGTCATCGTGTGGATCCCGGTGCTGACCATCCTCGCGACGCTGCTCGTGGCGTGGCGGCGGCTGCCTCGCACGGGACGCGAGTGGAGCATGTACCTCGGGAACATGGCCTCGCGCTACGCCGTCATCGGCGCCACCCTGCTGTTCGCCTTCGCGGCGGCGGCGAGCCTGGGCGAGCTGGGACTGGTCGCGCAGCTCACCGCGATCATGGAAGGCTTCGAGGCTCCGCTGTGGATCGTCGCCTCGGTGGTCGGGCTGCTGCTGGTGGTGATCGCGGCGCCGCTGACCGGAACCGCCACCATCGCCGCGGTCGGCGGCGTCGCCTTCAGCGCCCTGACCGCCGCCGGAGCACCCCCGGCCGCCGCGGCCACCGCCATCCTCATCTTCGCCTCGACCGAGGGTGCTTCCCCGCCCGGTGCCGCACCGATCTACATCGCCACCGGCATCGCAGGCGTCGACCCGTCCCGCACGTTCCTGCGGCTCATCCTCTGGTTCGTGCTGCCGATCCTCGCCATCGGAGTGCTCGTCGCGACCGGCCTGCTCCCCGTTCCCGCCTGAGCGAAAGGGAAACCATGTCGCCCGAATCCCACCAGCCCCGCACCGCCCGCGTCCTCGCGCAGCGGATCAGCATGCCGGTGTTCAAGGTCTGCCTCGTCGTGTTCCTGGTGCTCGGCGTCGCGCTGGTGCTCGTCCAAGCCGTCGGCATCATGGTCGGGAACGCCGCGCTGGTGTCCGGCGCGGTCGACGTGCTGGGCGCGCCGACGACGATCGCGGCCGGGGTCACCGGGCTGCTCGGGTTCGCGATGTCCTACGTGTTCCCGTGGAAATCCGGCGAGGACTGAGGCGGTGGGGCCGGAGCCCGCGGTGGGTTCCGGGCGCTCGGCTCGGATCATCGGCGGTCGAAACGGCCTCGTTTGACCGCCTCGGTGAACGAGGGGACGTCCACGCGTAAGACCGGGCCTGCTGGATCCTTCGAATCCCGCATCAAGCGGAGATCCGCCGACACCTCCACGCACGCGGAGCCGTTCTGACTCCGGCTGGACTTCAGCCACCGGCGTTGTTCACCCATCACATCCGCTCCAGAATCTGGATCCGTCGGGTCATGGCCCTGCTCGTTTCCGCAGCGCCGATCCGCACTTGCTACTACTGCCGACAGCCGTACACCACAGCCCCCGACGCCACGAAGTGCGAACGCATCCACGAAGCGCTCGCCGCCTTGGAACGAGAACCTCGCTGATGGTCGTCGACGATCAGTGCGGTGCCGTCGTGCCGCTTCCGGAACGCCACCCGATGTCGGGGTGCACCTGGATGAGTTCGACGTCGGAACGCACCTGGCATCTGGTCCCGGCGCACTACGACACGTTCCGGATCCCGTGCGAGTGCGGGCGGTTCCGCACGGGACGGGTGCATCGAAGGCTGTGGAACAACCCACCCGCCGGGAATCGGTGCGCTGCCTGCGCGTCCGCGGTGTCGCGTGCTCACCTCGTCCGGGAGGCGCAGGCGATGCAGGTGGCGGTGGCGGGGAGCGCGGCCAGGCGTTCGTCACCGATGGGGGCGCCGCAGCGCTCGCAGCGGCCGTAGGTGCCGTCCTCGACGCGCGCGGCCGCCCGGTCCAGCTCCGCCAGCTCACGCCGGGCGTCGTCGAGCAGCCCCTGCACCTGAGCGCGCTCGAACGCGATCGTCTGGCCCTCCGGGTCGTGCTCGTCGTCGGTGCCGGTCCACGACGACACCTCCCGGATCTCCCCCAACTGCCGCCGCAACGCCCCGATCCGGGCCTCCACCTCGGCCCGGGTCCGAGCGAGTGCTGGGCGTGCACGACGTCCCACCATCCAAGGTGCAACGCCCCCACCTGTGGATTCATTTCCCTTCAGATCAGCGACAGCGAGATCCGCGTTCAACGACTCACCAGTCGAGCAAAGGCACATGCCTAATCAACAAGACGATCGCCTAAAAAATTTCAGAAAAAATCCCAAAAAATATTCCGCTTAACTCTCGATTTTGATCGACCGAAGAGTGGCGCGACAAAATAAGACGACGCCGCTTTAGCTCCTGATGAGCTCTATACGCTTACGGACCAATGGTTTCCGCAGGCGATCGGTGAAGCGCGGACACCACAAGAGTCACCAACCGCAACGCAGCATCCCAATCCGCCCGAGAAAGGGATGGAAACTGCTCTTGAACCTCCACAGGCACAGGAACACCTTCGGCGAAGTTCATGATGTCAGCGACCGGAACTCGCTTTTCACCCACGGTAATGACTCGGGATGTCCAATCGTTAAACATTTCCACATCGCTCAAGTGGACATTTTCCGCGCACTCCACGTTCTCATTGGTCTCGGAACCGAATTCAAGAATCGATTCACGAAGACTGGCCGTCAAGGTGTCCGCATCCACATGCTCCCGCCCCGAGACGGCAAGCAGTGCGTCAATGAAATTTTCTCGAGGACTCACCGCAGCTGTCACCTCCTCTTAACGACGATACCGTTGACCCGCTTGTTGAACTCGTCAAGCTTGTTCGCGGGGATAGCGCGCCTTCCAGGCTCATTGGTCGGCTTCACTTCGAGCCCATTTTCCTGCATCCACTGCCTGGTTCCCGGCTTGGCATGGACCTCGAAGGAATGCGTATAGTTCTTTCCTTGCCCCAACGTCCTGGGGTCTACTGTGCCACGATCTCCGATCCACTTGGGGTTGTTATGGTGGCGCTCCGGCTTAGGCGTGAGCTTACCCCCAGCCTCGTTGATCGAGTCCGCTTCACTCTTGCTCCCGTACCGCTCAAAGATCTCGTCGCTGCACTTTTTCTTTCGCGCGAGACCGAGCGGGTCGGAGAACTCCATCGGATTCGAAACATAAGCGTGACTATCCATGCCGCCGAGCAGCCCGATCGGGTCAGCCAAAATCACTTGCCCGGGGTTCCGCACCCGGCGACGATCAGCACGTCGCTTTCCGGGACAGTCCCACCGTGATCCTGCCGAAGAGAATCACTGAAATTTCTCACCTCAGCTTCCACATCGTCTCAAGGGCCGGGGAAACATTTTTACAACCCGTACTTCTCCTTGGTCCGCAACTGCTCGTCCGCCGCATAGGAAAGGAATTCTAGCAGGCTCGGCCAATTTCTACTGGGCTTCTCCTGGAACTCAATGTACTCCGATACGACACCAGAAGGGTCACCTGGAGCCATCCAATACAAAGATCCCCCTTGGTGCATACCAATATAGATTGAACCGGCCGGTGCCAAGTGCGACGCGTTGCACTCCTCCAGGAGCTCACGCATTTCCCCGTCAAGTTCGACCACCGACGGGTAAAAAAAGTCGCTCCCTCGAAGCAACTCGCCCGCCCGACGCCCCATTATGAGGAGAAACTCCTCATACTGCGCGGGCAGGTGCTCCGCACCCTTGACGGCGCGAATCTCCTCGACCTCATCCCGGTAACATGGCTCGATCGTATCGCGGGCGGCCAGTCCCCGATCGACGAGATCGGCGACGAGTTCAGCCATGGAGTCGGGCTTTGTTTGATCGCTCATAAAATTTATCTTCCAAGAGATCTTCAGAAGTGACCTTAATGCCAGGAAATGCCTGTCTGAACTGCTGCATTACACCTTGGCACGACGTGCACACCGGCTTTTCCAACACAATCCGGTCGCAGCGGAAGTGGCGTCGCGGATTCACCTGACCGAGCAGGGGGCTGAGCAATGCAGCGTCACGACCCACACGAATCAATGATCGAGCACCGCGCGGACGCGGCGGAGACGTCCGGCTGGACACCGCTGGAACGGACGATCCGCACCTGCTACTACTGCCGCCAGCCGTACCGGGCCGCCGTGGACGTGACCAAGTGCGAACGAATCCACGAACCGCTCGCCGCCCTCGCCCGTAGCGACGGCCATGCCGGTTCATGACCGGTGCGGATCAGTCGTCCCGCTCCCCGACCACCACCCGCTAGCAGGCTGCACGTGGATGACCTCGGTCCTGGAAACCGGATGGCACCTGGTGCCCGCGCACTACGAAACGTTCCGGACCCCTTCGCCTGCGGCCACTTCCTCACCGGCCCGGTATACCGCCGCCTCTTGAGCAAACCACCCACCGCACGCCACAATAGACTCTGGTCAGTCAGAGTTGTAAGACTGAGGAGAAACGGACCCGACATAAGTCTTACCTGGCATGATTAACACCCAAGGATCAAGGTCAGAGTCCGCAAAAAACTCCATCTCTACACTATCGCCGAAGATGAATTTTGGATCCGCCGAACCCGCAGCGGGTTCCACCGCGATAAGATTCATTCCGACAAGGTCAAGAATCCCCAAAGAAGCATTCTCCGAACTCCACGAGAACCACAGTTCGCCGCCACGCCGTACCCTCCATGGGCATACCGCGCTCAGCGACCAACCGTTGCCATTGACAGTAAGTGACGGATCCGCGAATTCCGCGCCGCGTACCGACATCGGTTGTGCGGCGGCCACTGCGGCCGAGACTAGCTCTATCATCAGTGCAGCTCCACGTGAGTACGTTCGCGTATATATGCGGCGCGTTGCCCCTTAGTCAAACCTGGCGGGGGCTGCACCGGTTTGCCAGTCGTGCCATCAACAGGACCGCCGTTCGCGTTAGTGAACGATGCTCGCTCTGGCGCTTGCCCGGATGCGTCCATTACTCGCACCAAACTACCATCCGGCATGGTGTATTGGGTTCCGGGGGATTGAGTGGGTTGCGACGAGAATCCGGCATCCTGGAACCCGGATTCCATACGCGACCGACTCGTGGGGATAGCTGTCCCATTGCCCCCAACAACAAAATCAGCGTTAGGGCAACTCTGTAACCCCAACGGGTCAACAAATTTGTTTGGATTATCGACGTAACGATGCGGATCGACTCCACCGGCCAACCCCAGCGGATCTGAACTCCCGTACCTCCCCGTCGCCGGGTCGTAGTGGCGGTGGAAGTTGTAGTTGAGGCCTGATTCGGGGTCGGCGTACTGGCCCGGGAAGCGCAGCGGTGTGTACGCGCCCGTGCGGCTGTGGTCGAGGGTGTTGCCCCACAGCGTCGTCCGATGGAACCAGGCCACTCCGCCCTGGTCGTTGATCAGCTCCGCCGGTGACCCGACCAGATCGGTGACGATCGAGTAGAACTGCCGGTCCACCCACTGCTGCGGCGCGTGGCGCAGGGGTGCGCGTTCGCGCTGGGCCAGCGGGCGGAACGAGCCGGGCTCGTAGTCCCAGACCGTCACGTGCAGGTCGGCGAACTCCGGGCCGCCGACGCCACCGGGACCGGCTCCACCGCTGCGCGCCTGTTCGGCGAGCACCACGCCGTCCCAGGTGAAGTCGACCTGCTCCAGCACCCGGTCGCCGGGTCCGAGGCGCTGCTTGGCGACGCGGCGGCCCAGCGGGTCGTAGCGGTAGCGCCAGCGCGAGCCGTCGGGGGTGAGCACTCCGGTCAGCCGGTCGTCGGCGTCCCACAAGTACCGCCAGGTGTCGGGCTTGTGCGACAGCCGCCTGCGCTGGCGCAGGATCATGCGGCCTTGGTCGTCGTGCTCGTAGCGCACCGAACCGGCTCGGCGCACCAGCGTGCCGGAGTACTCGCGGTCTCCGACGGCGTCGGCGTCGGGCGAACCCGCGGGCACCGGCCACGCCGCGTCGGTGACGTTCCCGGCGGCGTCGTAGGTGTAGCGCTCGGTCCAGCCGCCGGCCTGCACGGTGGTGACGCGGCCCGCGCGGTCGAGCTCGAAGGTGCGGGGTCCGGTGAGGGTGTCGTTGACACCGGTCAGCAGGCCGTCGGCCCGGTAGCGGTAGGAGCGCTGCTGGACCTGGTGCCCGGTGGCTCCGGTGATGTGCTGCGCCAGCAGCTGGTGGTTGGCGTCCCAGTCCTGGGTGAGCACGGCGTTCGCGCCCAGCGCGCGGGTGGTCTCGTGGCCGGCGGCGTCGTAGTCGAAGCGCAGCGTCCGGCCGCCCGCGTGCAGCGCGGTGGGCTGGTGGGCGGTGTTGAACTCCCAGGTGCTCTCCGCGCCGGACGGCGTCATCCGACGCACCCGGCGGCCGAGCGCGTCGTAGGCGGAGTGCACGGTGCGGCCGTTGACGCTCTCCGCGAGCACCCGTCCGGCGGCGTCGCGCTGGAAGCGGATCTGGGTGTCGCCGTCCATCGCCTCGGCGAGGCGCCCGGCCAGGTCGTAGGTGAACGTGGTCGTGGCGCCGGGGGTGCGGCGTTCGATGACGTCGCCGAGGACGTTGCGCACGAACGTGGTGGTCTCGCCGACGCCGTTGGTGCGTTCCAGCAGCTGCCCGGCCGCGTCGTGCCGGTAGGCGACCTGGCGGCCGTTGAAGTCGGTCTCGCGCACGAGGTTCCCGGCCTCGTCGTAGTCGTAGCGCCAGACGAGCCCCTGCTCGTTGGTGACGCTGGTCAGCCGCAGTTCGGTGTCGTAGCCGAACTCCAGGCGGGTGCCGTCGGGACGCACCTCCGCCGAGGGCAGGTCGAAGTGGGTGACCTCGGTGTGGGTGGCCTGGCCGAGCGCGTCGACGTGGGTGCGGAGGTTGCCCTCACCGTCGTAGATCCACCGCTCCGTCGCACCGTCCGGCAGGGTGCGCCTCGCGGGTTCGCCGTCGACGGTCCAGCCGAACCGGGTCGTGCCGCCGAGCGGGTCGACCACGGCCGACGCCCGGCCGAAACCGTCGCGCTCGTACCGGGTCGTCGCCCCCGCGGCATCGGTGATCGAGAGCGGCAGCCCGGCCGCGTCCGTTTCGACGCGCCGCACTCCACCCAGCGCGTCGGTGATCGCGGTGAGGTGGCCGTGCTCGTCGTAGGTGTAGGTCGTCGCCGCGCCCATCGGGTCGAGCAGCCGCGTGAGGTTCCCGCGCTCGTCGTACTCGCGGCGGGACACCGTCCCGTCCGGGCCGATCACCGTGATCGGTAGCCGCAGCTCGTCGTACTCGAAGCGGGTCTGCGAGCCGTCGGGGCGCGTGGCGGCCAGCAGGTTGCCGATCTCGTCGTACTCGTAGCGGACGGTGCGCCTGAGCGGGTCGGTCCGCGACAGCAGCCGGTCGAACTCGTCCCACTCGGAACGGACCTCGTGACCGGCGGGATTGATCTCGCGGATCGTCTGGCCGCGTTCGTTGAGGTGGTAGGTGGTCTGCTGCCCCAGCGAGTTCGTCCACCGCGTCACCCCGTCCTCGTAGGACATCGTGCCGCTGAAGAACCCACCGGAACCATCGGCCTGCACGACGCGGCCTTCGTGGTCGTAGGCGTAGCGATACCAGGCGCCGTTGCGGTCCGTCCAGCTCGTGATCCGGCCCGTGTCGTCGTAGGTGAACGTCAGCGGCGTGCCGGAGGCGTTGGTGACCTCGGTGAGCCTGCGGCCGGTGTAGCCGTAGCGCACCAGCCGGAGGTCGTCGCCGTCGGCCGCCTCCCGCAGGTGCAGCGCGGTGATCAGGCCGTCCTCGGAGTCGACCCGGATGCGGTAGCCGCCGCTGTGGCGGATCTCCAGCGGAGTTCCGGCCGCGTCCCGGTCGAAGTCGATGCGGTGCCCGTTGCGGTCGGTGATCGCCAGCAGCGGCAGCACCGCGTGCCCGAGGCCGACGCCGAAGTGCAGCGTGCGGCCCTGCTCGACGTCGGTGATCGTGAAGCCGTCCGCGGTGCGGGTCAACGCGCGGCGCGGGCCGGTGCGCGGCAGCACCGGCGAGTCGTCGGCGGGCAGCGGGTAGAACAGCAGCGTGCCGTCGTCGGCGGCGAGCGACACCTCGTTCCCGTCGACCTCCAGCCGCTGGTCCAGCGTGGACGACCAGCTGGGGCCGAAGTGCCGTCCTACGCGGTACGACGACAGGTGCGTCCGGTGCAGCACCAGCGGCAGCACGCCCGCCAGCTCCACGTCGGTCTGCGCGAGCACCATGTCGCCGCTGGCCACGTCGATCGGGTCGCCGCAGGTGTTCTTGTCCTTGTCCGGCACGCGTTCGGCGTCGGCACCGCGGTTGTTGCCCTGGATCGACGAATCGTCGGGGGAGCCGGTGCGGCCGGACGGCGATGTTCCGCTCGGACCGTCGGGCGTGTCGGCGCCGGACGGCTTGGTGCTGTCCGGGCCGGAACCGCCGAGGTCCGGGCCGGTCTGGTGCCCGTTGCCCGACGGTGGTGCGCTGGTACTCCCGGAGGACGCCGGGCCGGAACCTCCCGGCCGCCCGGCCTGCGCGGTCTGCCGGATGCTGTCCTGCGCGCCGGAGACGCTGCTGCTCGCGTCGATGTTCCCGTGCCGCTGCGACGGCATGCTCGGCGCATCACCACCACCATCGCCGTTCCCACCGCGAGGTCTCCTGGCCACAATCCCGCCTTAACGTAGGTCCGGTGCGAATCCCGGTCAGCCGTCGATGAGCTTGGTGAGGTTGGTGAGGCTGTCGATCAGGTCGCCGATGTAGCCGGTGATCTTCCCGACCCACTTGACCACGGCGGACGCGATCTGCGCGGCCACGACCGGGATGGTCACGACGAAGATCGCCTCGGCCGCCCACACGATGACCCGCGCCACCAGGTCCGCGATCAGGTCCCGCACCATGTCGCGGGTCATCTGCACCAGGCCGCCGGCGCCCTCGGTCGCGGCGGCCATCGCGGCGGACGTGGCGCCGAGGCCGCCGACCGCGTCCACGTTCGCGCCCATCATCTCGCGGTAGGCGTCGGCGGCCTCCCCTTCCCAGCCGGGCAGGTCGCGTTCCAGGTCCGCCTTCAGGTCTTCGGACATCGACGCCAGTTCCGCGGCCATGTTCGTCCACGTGTTCGCGTGCGAGGTGACGACGTCGGGCATGCCGGTGAGCTCGTCGAGCATTTCCCGCAGGGGCTCGAAGTGCTCCATCGCCCAGCCCAGGCCGTTGGACAGCAAGGTGCCGAACGGGTCGAGCACGGCGGAGGCGACCTCCAGCCCGACTCCGACGCCCGACAGCACCCCGCTGGTCCAGTCGCCGCTCTGGATCGAGGTGACCAGGCCCTCGATGCTGTCGGCCGTCCCGGCCCCGGTCCACGCCTGCTGCGTCGATTCGACCGGGGCGACCAGCGAATCGTCGCTCACAGGCCACCTCCGGCGGCCTCGAAGCCCTCGCCCGCTTCGACTTCGCGGCGGTCGTAGTCCTCCGCGGTCGCGCGCAGCGCCTGCGCGGCCTGCGCCAAGTTCTCCTCCACGAACGCGAGCAGCTCGTCCTGCTTGGTGTGCCGGCCTTCCAGCACGCCGGGGATCCACGAGCACAGCACGCCGTAGGCCTGGTCGTCCTGCGCGATGTTCGCGCTCGCCGACTTCACCGCGCCGAACCGCGCCTGGAGCGCCTCGACCTTCTGCGCGTGCGCGCGCAGCTGGTCGGCTTCAACACCGAACCCGTCCGCCATGGTCAGCTCCGGAAGTCCTTCGTCACGTCGTAGTCGTCGTACTCGTCGCGCGGCGGCCGGGCGGGCCGCTCGGCGGGTTCGGCCGGGTCCGGTCCGCTGCGCAGCCGGTCGCCGAGGCGCTGCGCGATCTCCTGCCCGGCCGCGGAATCGGCGCCGAGGGTGTCGGTGACGATCTCCTGCGACCGGTCCGCGGCCTGGTTGCGCGCGGCGGCCAGCGCGGCGAGCACGGCCCGGGACACGACGTCCGGGGACTTGCGCTTGATCTCGTCGGTCAGGCGCAGGTCCACCATCGACCCGGTGGAGTCGACGGTGACCTGCGCCAGGCCCTGCGGATCGCCCGCGGTCACCCGGATCTCGCCGATCCGCTCGCTCATCGCCTGCGTGTTGGCCGCGACCTGCTCGGCGCGCTGCCGCCAGGCGGCGAGGCGTTCGCGGGCGGCGTCGGGGTCGAGGACGTCCCCGTTCACCTTCCGGCTCCTTCGATCACCACGGCCACTCCTCCGACCAGCTCGACACGTCCGCTCGACCAGCCTTCCAGCCACATCCGCGGGACGGCCCGGAACGCCGGTCGATCACTCGATCAGCCTAGCGGCCGGCGAGCGCGGCGCGGACCAGTTCCAGCGGGTGGTGCGCGGCGCGCGGGGTGCCGTGCGCGATCTGCTGGCGGCAGGACACCCCGGTCGCGGCGATGAGCGTGGTGCCCGGTTCGGCGCGCACCGCGGGGAACAACCGGTCGGAACCGATCGCCATCGACAGCTCGTAGTGCTCGGCCTCGAAGCCGAACGAGCCCGCCATGCCGCAGCACCCGGCGTCGAGCTCCGCCACCTCGGTGCCGGGGATGCGGCGCAGCAGGCCGACGGTGGCGGCGGTGCCGACCTCGGCCTTCTGGTGGCAGTGCCCGTGGAACAGCACCCGCCGTCCCGCGGGCCAGGTGTCCGCGGAGAGCTCCAGGTCGCCCGCGTCGATCGCCTCCGACAGCAGCTCCTCCAGCTGGCGCACCCGGCCGGCGACGTCGCGGGCCGCCGGGTCGTCCGGCAGCAGCGACAGCGACTCGTCCCGCAGCGTCAGCACGCAGGACGGTTCGCACCCGACGATCGGTGCGTCCGAAGTGGACAGCCGGGCGACGAGGTCGCGGGCCTTCGCCTTCGCGTCGTCCACCAGCCCCTTCGACAGGCTGGAGCGTCCGCAGCAGCCCCGGTCCACCAGCCGCACCTCGTAGCCCGCGCGCTCCAGCAGCTCCACCGCCGCCCGGCCGATGCCCGGCTCGGTGAACGTGGTGAACGAGTCCGCCAGGAACAGCACCGGTCCGCGCGGCGCCGGACCCGCCGCACCCCGGCCGCGGAACCAGGAGGCGAGGTGGCGGCGCTGGAACCGCGGCAGCGGCCGGTGCTCGGTGATGCCCAGCGCGCGCCGGGCCAGCCTGCGCAGCAGCGGGATCCGGCCCGGCAGGTTCGACAACGGCGCCGTCGCCGCCCCCAGCCGGTTCAACGCCCGGATCGAACCGAACACCCGCGAGCGCAGCGGCACGCCGTGCAGGTCGTGGTGGTGCGACAGGGTCTCGCTCTTGAGCTTGGCCATGTCCACGCCCAGCGGGCACTCGCTCTTGCACGCCTTGCACATCAGGCACAGGTCCAGCACCTCGTGCAGCCGCTCGTCGCCCAGCGCCCGCTTCGGATCGGGTTCGGACAGCGCCTTCACCAGGGCGTTCGCCCGGCCGCGGGTGGCGTCCTGCTCGCGGGTGGTGGCCATGTACGACGGGCACATCACGCCGGTGGTGCTCTTGCGGCACAGGCCGATGTTCATGCACCGGTCGGCGGCGCCGCGCATGCCGCCGACGACCTCGAAGGACAACCTGGTGCGGAACGGGCCCGGCACCGGCTGCTCGGCGTCGCGCAGGTGCTCGGTCATCGGCGGCGCCTCGACGATCTTGCCGGGGTTGAGGGTGCCCGTCGGGTCGAACAGGTGCTTCACCCGGCACATCGCCGCGTACAGCTCCTCCCCGAACAGCTCGCGGTTGAACTCGCTGCGGGCCAGGCCGTCGCCGTGCTCGCTGGAGTTCACCCCGCCGTACTCGGCGACCAGCGACTTCACCTCCTCGGCGACCGCGCGCATCGTCGCCACCTGGGCGGGTTCGGCGAGGTCCACGAACGGCCGGATGTGCAGGCAGCCCACCGAGCAGTGCCCGTAGAACCCGGCGGTCAGGCCGTGCCGGTCGAGGATCTTCGCGAACTTCGCGGTGTACTCCGGCAGGTGCTCGGGCGCGACGGCGGTGTCCTCCACGAACGCCAGCGGCCGCCGGGTGCCCTCACCCGCGGCCATCAGCAGGCCCAGGCTGGACTTGCGGACCTTCAGCAGCGACTCCTGCTGGGCCGGGGTGACCGCCTCCAGCGTGTGGTAGCCGTGCCCGTGCTTGCGCCACCGCGCGCTGAGCCGCCGCAGCCTCGCCACCAGCTCGTCCTCGTCGTCGCCGGTGAAGCTGACGAACAGCAGCGCATCCGGATCGCCGTCGAGGATGGTGCCCAGCGAGGCGTACTCGATGCGCTGCCGGGACAGGTCCAGGATCGTGCGGTCCATGAGCTCCACCCCGGACGGGTCGCAGGACAGCGCGTCGCCGGTGGCGGCGATCGCGGCCTGCGTGGAGGTGAAGTGCCCGACGGCGATCACCGTGCGGCGCGGTTTCGGCACCAGTCCCACCACCGCCTCGGTGGCGATCACCAGCGTGCCCTCCGAACCGACCACGAACTCGGCGAGGTCGAACGGTCCCGGCGCGGCCAGCCGGTCCAGCCGGTACCCGCCCGCGCGCCGCCAGAAGTCCGGGAATCCGTCGGTGATCGCGCCGTCGGCGACGAGTCCGGGCAGCTCCCGGTGCAGCCGCGCCTCCAGTCCAGGACCGGCCGCGCGCCGCAGCCGCTCCGCTTCGTCGACCGGGCCGAACCGGGCGGTGGAGGCGTCGGAGAGCACCACCGACAGCTCCCGCACGTGGTCGATCGTCATGCCGTGGCGCACCGAACCGCTGCCCGCCGAGTTGTTGCCGATCATTCCGCCGAGCGTGGCGCGGTTGCTGGTGGAGGTGTCCGGCCCGAACATCAACCCGTGCGGGGCGGCGGCCCGGTTCAGCTGGTCCTGCACCACGCCCGGCTGCACCCGCGCGAGGCGCGCCTCCGGGTCCAGCTCCACGATCCGGTGCAGGTGGCGGGAGAAGTCGAGCACGAGGCCCGGCCCCACCGTCTGCCCGGCGAGGCTGGTCCCCGCGCCGCGCGGCACCACCGGCACGCCGTGCTCGGCGGCCGCCGCCACCGTCGCCGCCACGTCCGCCGCTTCGCGCGGGAACACCACGCCCAGCGGGGTGATCGAGTACATGCTGGCGTCGCGGGAGTACAGGTGCCGCGTGTAGTCGTCGAACTCCACCTCACCGGCCAGGTCCGCCCGCAACCGCCGTTCCAGGTCGTCCATCACGCCTCCCCCAGCTCGGCCAGCGCGGCGGTGATGCCGCGCTCGTCGAACGGGACGCCCGCCGCGGCCAGCCCCAGCTGCACCCCGGACAACGCCGCGGCCAGGCCCACATCGTTGAGATGTCCCAGGTGGCCGATGCGGAACACGCGCCCCGCGAGCTTGCCCAGCCCCGCGCCCAGCGAGGTGTTGCACCGCTCCAGCACCACCCGCCGGAACTCGTCGGCGTCGTGCCCATCGGGCAGCAGCACCGCGGTCAGCGCCGGGGAGTGCTCCCGCTCGTCCAGGCACAGCACCTCCAGCCCCCAGCCGCGCACCGCCGCCCGCGTCGCCGCCGCGTGCCGCAGGTGCCGCCGGAACACCGCGGGCAAGCCCTCCTCGTCGAGCATCACCAGCGCTTCGCGGAGGCCGAACAGCAGGTTCGTCGCCGGAGTGCTCGGGAAGAACCCGCGCTCGTTCGCCGCCAGCTGCGGCCGCCAGTCCCAGTAGGACCGCGGCAGCCGCGCGGATTCGGTGGCGCGCAACGCCTTCGCGCTGATCGCGTTGAAGCCGAGCCCCGGCGGCAGCATCAACCCCTTCTGCGAGCAGGCGATCGTCACGTCCACGCCCCACTCGTCGTGCCGGTAGTCCACCGAGCCCAGCGAGGAGATGGTGTCCACCAGCAGCAGCGCGGGATGCCCGACCGCGTCGAGCGCCCGCCGCACCTCGGCGATCCGGCTGGTCACGCCGGTGGAGGTCTCGTTGTGCACCGCGCACACCGCCCGGATCTCGCCGTCCGGGTCGGCGGCCAGCCGCTCCCGCACGACCTCCGGGTCGATCCCGTGCCGCCAGTCGCCGGGCACGAAGTCGACGCGCAGGCCGAGCTTCTCCGCCATCTCCCGCCACAGCGCGGCGAAGTGCCCGGTCTCGAAGGCCAGCACCCGGTCGCCGGGGCTGAGCGTGTTCACCAGCGCCGCCTCCCACGCCCCGGTGCCCGAGGACGGGTGGACCACCACCGGGCCGGTGGTGCCGAACAGCGGCCGCAACCCCGCCAGCACCTCCGCGGCGAGGGCGGCGAACTCGGGGCCGCGGTGGTCGATGGTGGGTGCGGACATGGCCCGCAGAACGCGGTCCGGAACGTTCGTCGGGCCGGGAACGTGCAGGAAGTGCCTGCCGATCGGCTGCGCCATCGGATTCTCCCCTGGTCTATTCAGAACTCTTGACCGTCAAATGTGCGCGGGGTCATACTCTCCCGGCACGAGACGTTGATCTCGCATCACGGAAATGAATTCCGCTCCCTTCCCGAGCCGACGACCGCCTCGAATCCAGGAGCACCATGTCCGTACAGATCTGGTCCATCATCGGGCTCGTCCTCATATTCCTCCTCGCCACGCTGCGCTCGGTGAACATGGGAGCCGTGGCATTTCTCGGAACATTCCTCATCGGCACGTTCCTGGTCGGCGACAGCGCCGACGAGCTGTTCGGCGGATTCCCCGGAGACCTCTTCGCGGTCCTCGTCGGGGTCACCATGCTGTTCGCCATCGCCAAGGCGAACGGCACCGTCGACTGGATGATCCACGCCGGAGTCCGCGCCGTACGCGGCCGCATCGCCCTCGTTCCGTGGGTGATGTTCCTGGTCACGAGCCTGCTGACGATGGTGGGCGCGGTGGTGCCCGGCGCGGTCGCGATCATGGCCCCGATCGGGCTGAACTTCGCCGCGCGCTACCGGATCAACCCGATGCTGATGGGGCTGCTCATCATCAACGGCGCCACCGCGGGCGGGTTCTCCCCGATCAGCATCTTCGGCGGAATCACCAACGGAGTCGTCGAACGCAGCGGACTCCCGGGAAATCCGCTGCTGCTGTGGGCGAGCCAATTCGCGTTCAACCTGGCGCTGAGCGTCGTCGTGTTCTTCCTCTTCGGTGGACGCGAACTCCTCGGCCGAACAGCCGAACCAGAATCCGCGGAATCGTCCAACGGCGGGACCACCGGGACCACGGTTCGGCTCGACGCGCAACGAATCCTCACGCTCGCCGGATTGCTCGTCCTCGCCGTCGGCGCACTCGCCCTCGAATTCGACGTGGGCCTGCTGGCGCTGAGCATCGCGACCGTGCTGTGCGTGCTGCACCCGGGCACCGCGAAATCCTGCGTCGCCGAGGTCGCGTGGCCGACGGTGCTGCTGATCTGCGGCGTGGTGACCTACGTGAGCATGATGGAGCGGATCGGCACCATCGAGTTCCTCGGCGACGGCGTGGCCGGGATCGGCGTTCCGCTGCTGGCGGCGTTCGTGATCTGCCTGATCGGCGCGGCGGTGTCCGCGTTCGCCTCCACCACCGGGATCCTCGGCGCGCTCATCCCGCTCGCGGTGCCGTTCCTGCTCACCGGACAGGTCGGCGCCATCGGCATGATCATCGCGCTGACGGTGTCCGCGTCCGTCGTGGACTCCTCGCCGTTCTCCACCAGCGGTGCGCTCGTCGTGGCGGGCGCTCCGCCGGAGCTGCGCGAGGGCGTGTTCCGGCGGCTGATGGCCTGGGGCCTGAGCATGATCGCGGTCGGGCCGGTGGTGTCCTGCGCGCTGTTCGTGCTGCCGGGGTGGCTGTGAGCGCCGTCCGCGGCGAGCACCGGATCGGCGCGGCGGACCGGCTAGGCTTCCGGGATGAGCGAAGGAATGCGCACCGTGCTCTCCGCTTTCCGGGTGCTCGAAGAGGTCGCGCACACCCAGCCGGCCGGGGTCGGCGACCTCGCCCGCAGGCTGCGGATGCCGAAGAGCACCGTGCAGCGGGCGCTGCGGACGATGTGGACGGCGGGCTGGATCTGCCCGGACGGCGCGGACGTCACCCGCTGGGTACTCACCACCCGCGCCTTCCAGGTGGGCCAGCGCGCCATCGCCGACATCGGCGTGCGGGACGCGGCGGCGGCCGTCATGCACGAGCTGCGCCGGGAGACCGGCGAGACGGCGCACCTGATGGTCCGCGAGGGCGACCACGCGGTGCTCATCGAGCGGGTCGAGACCGAGCACCCGATCCGCGCGGTGGTGCCGCTGGGCAGCACGGTGCCGCTGCACGGTTCGTCGAACGGCAAGGCGATGCTGGCGGCGATGCCCCGGGAAGCGGTGCGCCCCATCCTCGGTGAGGAACTGGTGCGCTACACCGACAACACGATCGTGGACTGGGCGGAGTTCTTCGCGGAGCTCGACCGGGTCGCCGAGCTCGGCTACGCCGCGAACACCGGCGAGTGGCGCGCCGACATCGCCGCGGTCGCCGCGCCGATCTTCGACGACACCGGCGATCCGGTCGCGGGACTGTCGATCTCCGCACCGGCCGGCCGGATCACCCCGGAGCTGCGGGAGCGCTACGGCGCGCTGGTCGCGGAGGCCGCCGCCCGGGTGAGCGCCACGCTGGGCCACCGCCCCGCGGTCCTGCCCGGCTGAGCCGCCCATCCGGCATCACCGGCCGAGCCACTGCGGGCGGCGCTTCTCGGTGAACGCGCGCACGCCTTCGCGGAAGTCCGCGCTGCCGTAGCAGGACTCCACCAGGTCGTCCCCCGGTGGCAGCGCGTGCCCCCGCAGCCTCCGCACGGCCTCCTTGGTGGCGCGCATGGTCAGCGGCGCGTGCCCGGCGATCCGCTCGCACAGCTCCGCGACCCGCGCGTCGACCCGGGATTCCGGGAGCACCTCGGAGGCCAGCCCGGCGCGTTCGGCCGCCTCGGCGTCGAGGAAACCGGCCGTGCAGATCAGGTGCATCGTGCGCCCCGCGCCGATCAGCGAGACCAGCAGCGCGTGGTTGCGCATCGACAGGCAGTTGCCGACGGTGCGCGCGATGGGCATCCCGAACTTCGCCCGCTCCGAGCAGATCCGCAGGTCGCAGGCCGCGGCGATGGTGAGTCCGCCGCCGGTGGCGTAGCCGTCGACGACGGCGATCGTCGGCACGGGGATCCGCTCCACCGCGTCCAGCACCGCCTCCACCCGCCGCTCGTAGTCGTGCCCGGCGGCGGCGCCGTCGAAGTCCCGGAACTGGCCGATGTCGGTGCCCGCGACGAACGCCTCGCCCCCGGCGCCGCGCAGCACCGCGACCCGCACCCGCGGTTCGGCGGCGACGCGCGCGCAGAACTCGGCGAGCTCGTCGTACATCCGCCAGGTCATGGCGTTGCGGGCTTCGGGCCGGTCGAAGGTGGCGGTGGCGACGGTTCCGTCGATCTCGACGCGCACCCGCCCGCTCATGCGACGGCTCCTTCGGCCCGCAGGGCGCGGATCTCCTCGTCGGTGCGGCCGGTGGCGCGCAGCAGTTCGTCGGTGTGCTCGCCGAGCGCGGGCGCGGGCCTGCGGATCCGCCCGGGGGTGCCGCTGAGCTTCACCGGGACGCCGAGCGCGCGCACCGGGCCTTCGCCGGGGTGGTCGACCTCGACGACCATCTCGCGGGCGAGGGTGTGCGGGTCGGCGCAGGACTGCGCGTAGTCCCGGATGGGTCCGGCGGGCACCCCGGCCGCCAGCAGCAGCTCGGTCCACTCCTCGGTGTCCCTGGTGCGCAGGGTCGTCGCGAGTTCGGCGGCGAGCTCGGCGCGGTGGCGGACCCGGTCGGTGTTGGTGGCGAACCGCTCGTCGGCGGGCAGTTCGGGCCGGTCGAGCACGGCGCAGAGCCGCCGCCACAGCCGTTCGTTGTTGGCACCGACGGTGATGTGCCCGTCGCGGGTCGGCAGCGCCTCGTAGGGCGCGTTGACCCGGTGCGCGGAGCCGAGCCTGCCGGGTGCCTCGCCGGTGGCCCACAGCTCGGAGGTCTCCCAGATCGACAGGGCGAGGGCCGCGTCGTACAGCGAGGTGTCCACGGCCTGCCCGCGCCCGGTGGCGGCCCGGGACAGGCAGGCGCTGAGGATGCCCACGGCGCAGAACAGCCCGGCGGACAGGTCGGCGACGGGCACCCCGGACTTGGTGGGCGGGCCGCCGGGTTCGCCGGTGACGCTCATGATCCCGCTCATGGCCTGGGCGATGAGGTCGTAGCCAGGACGCCCCGCGTACGGCCCGGTCTGCCCGAATCCGGACAGGGAGGCGTGCACGATCCGCTCGTTGCGCTCGCGCAGCGCCGGGTAGTCCACGCCGAGCCGGGTGGCGACGCCGGGCCGGAAGCTCTCCACCACGACGTCGGCGTCCCGGACCAGCCGGTAGAAGGTGTCGAGCCCGGCATCGGTCTTGAGGTCGAGCGCGATGCTGCGCTTGTTCCGGTTCACCGCGAGGAAGGCGGCGCTGGTGCCGCGGGGCAGCCGGTGCCCGGTGGCCTGGCGGGTGGCGTCGCCGCCGCCGACCGGTTCGACCTTGATCACGTCGGCGCCGAGGTCGCCGAGCAGTTGGCAGCAGTAGGGCCCGGCCATGACCTGGGTCAGGTCGAGCACGGTCAGGTTTTCCAGCGCGAACGTCATCGTTGCCCGCCGATCTGTGCCGCTGCACGGCACGACCTGTCTGTGACGGCATAACCGTACGAGCACGGCGGAGCCGCGGTCAAGGTTCCGGAGAACCGCAGGTCGGAGCGCATGTCGACCTGTGCCGCACATCACAGGACGACTTGGGGGCCACGTGAAATACACAGCTCCGGTGTGGCGATTCACCGGGCGGGAGAAGGTCGAGCAGTGGCAACGAGAGGCCGGTTCGGAGCCTTGATCAGCCTCCAGCGACGTTCCCCCGGACAAGAATCACGTCGCGTTGTCACAGGAGACTCGGATGAGCCACATCATCGTCGCGCTGTCGGTCGAAGCCGTCGGACTGTTCGCCATCGCCGGGGCGATCACCGCGTGGACCCGCTCGGTCCTGCGGGCCAGCCCCCGCTGAAACCCCCTCCGCGAACGCAGAAGAGCCCCGCTGCCGAGAACGGCGACGGGGCTCTTCCGCGTCCGAGGTCAGTCCTTGGCGCCGACCAGCACCTTCGCTTCCTCGTGGTCCACCGCGGCCGGCGGCGAGCCGGGCAGCCGCTTGCCCGCGGACTCCTTCGCGAAGTACACCGCGACCGCACCGATCACACCCGCACCCATCAGGTAGTAGGCGGGGATGTCCAGGTTCCCGGTGAGCGCGATCAACGCCGCGATCACCGTCGCGGCCGTGCCGCCGAACAGCGACACCGAGATGTTGAACGCGATCGACAGCCCGCCGTAGCGGATGTCGGTCGGGAACAGCGCGGGCAGCACCGACGGCGAGGTGGAGTTGAAGCACAGCAGCATCAACCCCATCAGCATCAGGCCGCTGAACGTGGCGAACGTGCCGCCCGCCTTCAGCAGCATGACCGACGGGATGGCCAGCACCACCAGCAGCACGCACCCGGTGTACATGACCGGCTTGCGCCCGATCTTGTCGCTGAGCCGGCCGATGAACGTGATCAGCACCATCGACACCAGCAGCACCACGATCTGCAGCACCTGGGACGTCGTGGAGTCCGTGCCCGCGTGCCCGTTGTCCGGCAGCGTCTGGGTGAGGTAGGTGGGCATGTAGCTGGTCAGCACGTAGTTGGTGACGTTGAAGACCAGCACGATGCCACCGCACACCAGCATCGCCGGCCAGTGGTTGACGAAGATCTTGCGGAACTCCGCCAGCGTCTGGTTGCCCTCGCGCCCCTCGGACTCCGCCGCGATCTTCGCGAACGCCGGGGTCTCCTCCAGCTTCATCCGGAGGTACAACCCGATGCCGCCGATCGGACCGGCGATCAGGAACGGGATGCGCCAACCCCAGGCCAGCAGGTCCTCTTCGCTGAGCAGCAGCTCCAGACCGGTCGCGAAGCTGGCACCCAGCGCGTAGCCGGTGAGCGTGCCGAACTCCAGGAAGCTGCACAGGAAACCGCGCTTGCGGTCCGGCGCGTACTCCGCGATGAACGCCATCGCGCCGCCGTACTCACCACCGGTGGAGAAGCCCTGCAGCAGCCTGGCCAGCAACAACAGCATCGGCGCCGCGACGCCGATGGCGTGGTAATCGGGCAGGATGCCGATGATGAACGTGCTGATCGCCATCATGATGACGGTCAGCGACAGGACCTTCTGCCTGCCGATCCGGTCGCCCAGCGGCCCGAAGAACAGCCCGCCGAAGGGCCGCACCAGGAACGCCGCGGCGAAGGTGCCGAGCGTGGCGATGGTGCCCATCGTCGGCGAGAGGCCGGCGAAGAACACGCTTTCGATCTTCACGGCCAGGTAGGAGTAGACGCCGAAGTCGAACCACTCCGTGACGTTGCCGATCGCGGCCGCACCGACGGCTCGGCGAATCACGCCCGGCTCGGTGACCGTCACATCCGATACCGAGAAGTCGTCCGATTCCGCGTTGGACGAGCTTGCCCCTGACAAGGAGAACACCCCTCTTATCCATTCTCGGCCGCCCACCCCCGGGGCGGCCCGTCGAGGCTCCTGCTCGACAACTCTTTTTCGACCTTGGGCAGACACCTTAGTGCCCCGAACGGGTCAACCGAAATCCACCGACCGAAATCTATCCACGCATTCGTTCGAATAGTCCGATTTGCACTTTACTCGCCGCCACCTGGCGACTCGGACATTCGAACCGATATTCGCATAGCGGTCACCCACCGGCGGAGCCGGTTGCACGGACAGTGATTGAGCGAACCGTGATCGAAGTCTCCGCACCGCGATTCGACCTCTTAACACGATTATCGAAAAATTGCGCGCGCAGTTCCGCCGATCCGGGGAAAAACCCCCGATCCGGGGACGCCCACCTACTTTCGTAAGACCCCGTACGCAGCATTGCCGGCCGTTGAAGATCGATGCTAAAAAGTGAAAATCAACTCCCGGGCCGGCCGCTCGCGCGCCGCCGATGACTCGGGAATCCCGGCCGCGATCTGGGGAATCGCCGCGCCGACCGCCGGTCGAACGCGACCCAGCCCGCGCACCGCCGAGGCCGACCGGCATGCCGGGACCGCACCGCACAACTGGGGGCTCCACGTGACGAAACCGCTGTCGTTCCACGTCCTCGGCCCGCTCACCGTCGGGAGCGGCGGGCGATGTCTCGACGTACCCGGATCCAGGCAGCGCATCCTGCTCGCCGCGCTGCTGGTCAAGTTCAACCAGGTGGTGTGCGTCGACGAGCTCGTGGACCGGATCTGGGACTCCCGGCCGCCCTGCCGGCCGCGCCGGGCGCTGCACACCTGCCTGACCCGGCTCCGGCACGCCATCGCGGACGCGCCCGGCGCGCCGGACCTCATCCGCACCTCCAGCGCCGGGTACACGCTCCAGGCGTCCCCGGAGACCCTCGACTTCGCCCGCTTCATCGAGCTGCTGGAGCAGGCGCGCGCCGCGGAGGCCGCCCACGACCGGCTCCGCGAATCCGCCGCCCTCGGCGAGGCGCTGGCGCTGTGGCGCGGGGAGCGCGCGCTACCGGACGTGGCCTCGGACTCGCTGCACCGCGACGTGGTGCCCGGGATGCACCAGCAGCGCATCGAAGCGCTGGAGCGGCGCGGCGAACTGGAGCTGGAACTGGGCCACCACCGCGAGCTCATCGGCGAACTGCGGGCGCTGACCTCCGCACATCCGTTCCACGAGCGGTTCTGGCAGCAGCTGCTGCTCGCGCTCTACCGCTGCGGGCGGAAGGTGGAGGCGCTGCTGGCCTACGCCGAGCTGACCTCGCGCATCCGCGACGGCCTCGGCGTGGAGCCCGGACCGCAGCTGCGCGATCTGCACCTGGCGATCCTGCGTGACGACCAGGTGCCGCCGCTTCACACCGCGTCGTAGCGGCCGGGACGCCGCTGCGCGCGGTGCCGCGGACCCGCGCGGCCGGGACGGTCCGCTCCCCCCGCGTCCGCGACGCCCGGTTCCACGGCCCCGGCGCCCGCTCCGACCGGATCGGCCCGGTCCGGGCGCGTGCCTGCCGGCCCAGCGCCTTCCGGATCCGCGTCCTCCGGACCCGCACGGTCCGGACCCGCACGGTCCGGATCCGCGCCTTCCAAATCCGCGCGGTCCGCCGCATCGGCCGACCGGTCCGAGCCGTCCGCCCCACCGGAGCCGCGCCGTCGCCAGTACACGACCCCCAGCACCACCAGCACGAGCACCGCCACGGCCGGGATCGCGCCGAACGCCCCGGCCAGCCGCGAGTACGACGCCCCGGCCAGGTAGCCCACGCTGCCTTCCCCGCACGCCCACACCACCCCGGCGAGCGCGCTCCACGGCGCCATCCGGCGGTAGGGCAGGCCGGACGCGCCGATCAGGTGCGGAGCCGCGGACCGCACCAGCGGCACGAACCGGCACGGCACCAGCGCGGGCCCGCCGCTGCGGCGGAACAGCTCGCTCGCGCGGTCCCACGCGCGCGGGACGCGACGCGCGAACCGGGTCTCCCGCAGCCGAGGGCCGAGGTGGCGCCCGGTCCAGTGGCCGAGCGCGTCCCCGCAGATCGCGCCGACGGAAGCGGCCAGCACCACCGCCCACGGTTCCAGCACCCCCGCGTAGACGAGCGCGCCCGCGACGAGCAGCGGCCCCAGCGTGGGCACGAACGGGCTGATCACCAGGATCCCTTCGGTGAACACCAGCCCGGCGAGCAACCCGTAGGCGGCCGGCGGCGGCAGTTGCGCCAGCCAGTCGGCCGGTGACGGCATCAGCGGTCCTCCGCCGCGGGTGCGCGCAGGTGCCAGACGTGCGCGGGCGGCAGGTTCCACCACACCGTCGAGCGGCCGAGGCCGTAGCGCTCGACGAACTCGCGCTCCACCTCCATCGCGGCCCGGTGCCGCCGCGACTCGGTCGGGCCGCTCACCAGGGCGCGGGCCCGTTGCGTGCCCAGGTAGCCGAAGAAGGTCAGGTGCCCGCCCGGAACGAGCAGTTCGAGGTGCCGGTCCAGCAGCGCCCACACCTGCTCGGGTTCGAAGTTGGTGAACGGCAGCCCGGAGACGACCACGTCGTAGCGCGGTTCCAGCGGCGCGTCCAGCACCGAGACCTCGTGCAGCGCGATCCGGTCGGCGACGGCGGAGAGCGCGAACTCGGTGCGCAGCGCGGTGTCGAGCATCCGCACGTAGTGCGGGTTGATCTCCACGACGTCCAGCCGGTCGGCGGGGCCGATCCGGTCGGCGAGCTCCCGCGTCACCACCCCGCTGCCCGCCCCGACTTCGAGCACCCTGGCCGGTGGCCGGTGCTGCGGCGGCAGCAGCGGCGCGGCGAGCCGGGCGGCGAGCCGTCTGCTGCTGGGGGCGATCGCCCCGGTGACGCGGAAGCTGCGGAACGCCTCGCGGGAGAAGGCGAACCGTCCGGGCGACGTGCTGCTGCTGGTCTGCACTGGGTCCACGTCGTTGCACGCTACTGGCGGGATCAACGGGCACCATCGGTCTCATGGCCACGGAGATCCGGTACGAAAGTAGGGGGGCGGCGGCTCCCTATGCTCGTCCGTCGTGGCGACGAGGAGCAACCCGGTGACCGCGGTACCGCCGCGCACGCGGTGGTGGGTGGAGGCGGCGTTGCTCGTCGCGGTCTCGCTGCTGTCCGCGCAGGAGGCCTACGTCCGCGCCGGCGGCGTGGTGCTGAGCCCGCAGGTCGGCGCGGTGCTGCTGGCCGGGATCGCGCTCGCGTGGCGCGGGCGGAACCTGGCGGTCGCGGCGGTGCCCGCGGTCCTGGTGGCCGCGGTGCTGGGGACGGTGCTGCCGCTGCTGGTGGTGCTGTACTCCTGCGCGAAGCGCGGCAGGCTGGTGGTGGCGGCGGTGTGCGCGGTCGCGGCGATGGGCGGGAACCTGCTGCAGCCGCAGCACTCGCTGTGGGGCACCCGGGTGTACGTGCTGGTGCTGCTGCTCGTCGCGGTGGCGGCGCTGGGCATGTGGGCGGGCG
>NZ_JAIUKC010000032.1:0-55972 GCF_020177435.1 Saccharopolyspora sp. 7B
TCTGGTGATCGATGCGGTGGGGGTGCCTGCGACGTATGAGCAGGCGTTCTACGCGCGGGATCTGGCCGGGACGGTGGTGCTGGTGGGGGTGCCGACTCCGGAGATGAGGCTGGAGTTGCCGTTGCTGGAGGTGTTCGGCCGGGGTGGTGCGTTGAAGTCGTCGTGGTATGGGGATTGCCTGCCGAGTCGTGATTTCCCCATGCTGGTGGAGATGTATCTGCAGGGCAGGTTGCCGTTGGAGAAGTTCGTGACCGAGGAGATCTCGTTGGACCAGGTCGAGTCCGCCTTCACCAAGATGCACGACGGAGAGGTCCTCCGTTCGGTGGTGGTGTTCTGATGAGCGCCCGCATCGACCACACCACGACGTCGGGCACCTTCTCGCTCGACGGCGAGACCCACCAGGTGGACAACAACGCGTGGGTCGTCGGCGACGACCAGGAATGCGTCGTCATCGACGTGCCGCACGACGTCGACGCGATCAAGAAGCTGATCGACGGACGCACCGTGCTGGCGATCCTCGCCACCCACGCCCACGACGACCACGTGCGCAAGGCGCCCGAGCTCGCGGCGGAGGTCGGCGCCCCGATCTTCCTGCACCCCGACGACCAGGTGCTGTGGCAGCTCACCCACCCGGACCGGGAACCCGAGCGCACCCTCGCCGACCGGCAGGTCATCGGCGTCGCGGGCACCGGGCTGCAGGTGCTGCACACCCCGGGGCACGCGCCCGGCTCGGTGTGCCTGTACTCGGCGGACCTGGGCACCGTGTTCACCGGCGACACCCTGTTCGCGGGCGGGCCCGGCGCCACCGGACGGTCCTACTCGGACTTCGGCGTGCTCGTCGAGTCCATCCGGGACCGGTTGCTCACGCTGCCCGAGGTGACCACCGTGCACCCCGGTCACGGAGAGAGCACGACGATTGCCGAGGTTTTGCCCCAGTTCGATGAATGGGTCGCCCGCGGCTACTGATTTCGGGCACTCGGTGTGCGCATACTGCGGGGCGTGCCGAATGCGTTGGTGAAACGAGCGTTCCTGCTCGACCTCGCCATGGTCGTGCTGTTCACCGTCATGCACGCCCTGATCCTGCATCTCGAATCACCAGGGCCGCCCGGGCGGCCCTGGTGGTCGATGATGCTGGTCACCGTGCCCGCCTTCGCGCTGCTGCTGGTGCGGCGCAGGTGGCCGTGGGTGTCGCTGCTGGCGGGCTTGGCCGCGGCGACCACGTTGACCCTGGTGGGGGTTCCGGAGAACCCGCTGAACTTCACGATCCTGGTGGGCGTGTACTCGGTCTGCCAGCGGAGTGGGACCGTGGGGGCCGTGACGGCCACCGTGCTCGCGATGCTCTGGCCGGTGCTGTACTCGTGGTACGACCCGCCGTTGTCCGCGTTCGTGAGCACCGTGATGGCGTCCATCGACCTGTTCATGGTCGTCGGGCTCGCCTACGCCGTCCGCTTCGGCAGGCAGCGGGCCGCCCAGCTGGAGCACACCGTGGAACTGCTCGACCAGGCGCGGGACCAGCTCGCGGCCGAGGCGGTCGCGGGGGAGCGGGCCCGCATCGCCCGCGAGTTCCACGACATCGTCTCGCACAACCTGTCCGTGGTGGCGCTGCGGGCCGGCGTCGCCCGGGCGCTCGTGGACCGGGATCCGGGGCACGCGGAGCAGACGCTGCGCGAACTGGAGCACACCTCGCGGGCCGCGCTCGGCGAACTCCGCGGCCTGCTCGGCAGGTTGCGCGAAGAACCCGCGGAGCAGGGCGCCGCTTCCGGCGACGATCCCGGCCGGCATCCCGCACCCGGCCTGCACCGGGTGGACCACCTGGTGGAGTCGGTGCGCGGCACCGGTGTCGTGTGGCGGCTGGACCGCCGCGGCGAGGTGCGCGAACTCGGGCCCGGCGTGGAGATGGCGGCCTACCGCATCGTGCAGGAAGCCGTGACGAACGTGCTCAAGCACGCGGGCAGCGGCTACGCCCGGGTCCTGCTGGACTACGGCAGCGGCGCGCTGCGCCTGGAGGTCACCAACCACGCCACCGGGCCGGACAGCTTCGCGCGCGGACTCGCCGAGAAGGTGCCCGGACTGTCCCCGGTGCGCGGCGGTGGATCGGGCCGCGGGCTCATCGGCCTGCGGGAACGCGTCGCGCTGCTGGGCGGGACGTTCACCGCGCACCCGGTTTCGAACGGGTTCCACTTGGCGGCCGTGCTACCGTGCCCGGAAAATTCGGACCTTGCCTGACCCGTATTTGAAGCCGGTTCCGGCCGGTGCGCGGCGGCCCGAACCGAGGAGGTCCGTGGTGGAGCACCCCGCGGAGACGACGGTGCTCGTCGCCGACGACCAGGCGATGATCCGCGCGGGACTGGTGGCGCTGCTGTCCGCCGAGCCCGACCTGCGAGTTCTCGCCGAAGCCGAGGACGGTGCCGCCGCGGTGGCCGCCGTGCGCAGGCGGCGCCCCGACGTGGTGCTGATGGACGTGCGGATGCCCGGGATGGACGGCATCAGCGCGGCCCGCGAGATCATGACCGCCACCGAGGGCGGGACCTCGGTCATCATGCTCACCGTGCACGACCTCGACGAGTACGTGTACGCGGCGCTGCGCGCCGGGGCCAGCGGCTTCCTGCTCAAGGACGCCCCACCGGAAGAACTGGTGCGCGCGGTGCACACCGTCGCCGCCGGGGAGGCGCTGCTGGCGCCGCGCGTGACGCGGCGGCTGCTGACCAGGTTCGCCTCGCTCGGCGTCCGGGACGCCTCCACCGAGCTCAGCGGGCTCACCAACCGCGAGCTGGACGTGCTGCTGGAGGTCGCGCGCGGCGGCTCGAACGCCGACATCGCGCGGAACCTCGGGCTGGCCGAGCTGACGGTGAAATCGCACCTGTACCACGTGATGCAGAAGCTGCACCTGAGCTCGCGGACCCAGCTGGTGATCACCGCTTATGAGACCGGGTTGGTCTCCCCAGGCCAAGTGAACGGCCCAGAAGCCCCCGTCTGAAATCCGGCCTGTCCTCTGCTCCGAATGGCGGGGGTGTCCGGCCCGGGCGCCGCGTCACCGCTGCCGCGGGGTGTAATGGGGGGATGAGTGCTGCGCTGCGGGTGGGGTTGGTCGGGTACGGCATCGCCGGGGCGGTGTTCCACGCGCCGCTGATCGCGGCGAACCCGGGGCTCGAACTGTCCGCTGTGGTCACCCGGAACCCGCAGCGGCGCGGCGCGCTCGACGCCGCGCACCCCGGCACCGCCGTCGTCGACGGCGTGCCCGCGCTGCTCGACCGCGGTGGGCTCGACCTCGTGGTGGTGGCCAGCCCGAACCGGCTGCACGTCGAGCACACCACCGAGGTGCTGCGCGCCGGGCTGCCCGTGGTGGTGGACAAGCCGTTCGCACCCACCGCGGCGGCGGCGCGGGAGCTCGTCGCCGAGGCGCGGCGCCGTGACCTGCTGCTGACCGTGTTCCAGAACCGCCGGTGGGACAACGACTTCCGCACCCTCGCCAGGCTGATCGACGCCGGGGAGCTCGGCGCGGTGCACCGCTTCGAGTCCCGGTTCGAGCGCTGGGTGCCGACGCCGAAGACCGGCTGGCGCGAATCCGGCGGGCCCGAGGAGGCGGGCGGCGTGCTCTACGACCTGGGCAGCCACCTCATCGACCAGGCGCTGGCCCTGTTCGGCCCGGTCGCGAGCGTCTACGCCGAAGTGGACGCGCGCCGCCCCGGCAGCGCGGTGGACGACGACACCTTCCTCGCGCTGACCCACACCGGCGGCGTCCGCTCGCACCTGTGGGTCGGCAAGTTCAGCGCCCAGCACGGCCCGCGGCTGCGGGTGCTCGGTGACCGCGCCGGCTACACCAAGTACGGGCTCGACCCGCAGGAGGCGGCGCTGAAGAGCGGGGCGCTGCCCGGCGCGGACTGGGGTGTCGAAGCGGAGTCGCTGTGGGGCGAGCTCGGCACCGTCGAGGAGTCGCGGCGGGTGCCGACCGAACCGGGCGCCTACCCGGAGTTCTACGACCTGCTGGTCACCGCGCTGCGCGACGGTTCGGCACCGCCGGTGGACCCGGCCGACGCCATCACCGGGCTGGAGATCATCGAAGCGGCCCGCCGCTCCGCCGCCGAAGGCCGAGTCGTGCACCTCTGACCGGACCGCGGCCCGACAGTCCTGATCGATCTCCGGCGAGAGCGGGGATTGCGGCGGCGGCGGGCTGGGAACGCTGCGGGGTGAAGCGATCCCGCACGGCGTTCCCCGGAGGTTCCGGATGGCCACCCTCACCGCCGACGCACCCGCCGACCTCGACGCGCGCGAACTCCAGCGCGTCGACCAGTGGTGGCGGGCCGCGAACTACCTGTCCGCGGCGCAGATCTACCTGATGGGCAACCCGCTGCTGCGGGAACCGCTGCGACCCGAGCACGTCAAGCCGCGACTGCTCGGCCACTGGGGCACCACGCCCGGACTGACCTTCCTGTACGCGCACCTCAACCGCGCCATCCGCCGCCGCGACCTGGACATGATCTACGTGACGGGCCCGGGGCACGGCGGGCCGGGCGTGGTCGCCGCGACCTGGCTGGAAGGCACCTACGGCGAGATCTACCCGGACGTCGCGCAGGACGTGCCGGGGTTGCAGCGGCTGGTCACCCAGTTCTCCTTCCCCGGCGGCATTCCCAGCCACGCCGCACCGGAGACGCCCGGGTCGATCAACGAAGGCGGCGAACTCGGCTACTCGCTGGCGCACGCCTACGGCGCCGCGTTCGACAACCCGGATCTGACGGTGGCCTGCGTGGTCGGCGACGGGGAGGCGGAGACGGGGCCGCTCGCGGCCGGTTGGCACTCCAACAAGTTCCTCGACCCGGCGCGGGACGGCGCGGTGCTGCCGCTGCTGCACCTCAACGGCTACAAGATCGCGAACCCGGCGGTGCTGGCCCGCATCCCCGAGCACGAGCTGCTGGAGCTGCTGCGCGGCTACGGCTACGAACCGCGCGTGGTGTCCGGGTCCGATCCGGCGGTGATGCACCGGTCCTTCGCCGCGGCCCTCGACGGCTGCCTCGACGAGATCGACCGCATCCGCTACCGCGCCCGGCACGAGGGCGTGGTGGAGCGCCCGCGCTGGCCGATGATCGTGCTGCGCACCCCGAAGGGCTGGACCGGGCCCGATGTGGTGGACGGGCAGCAGGTCGAAGGCACCTGGCGGGCGCACCAGATCCCGCTCTCCGACCCGCGCGGCGACCCGGACCACCTGCGGCAGCTGGAGGACTGGCTGCGCAGCTACCGGCCGGAGGAGCTGTTCACCGCCGACGGCGCGCCGGTCGAGGAGATCCGGCGGCTCAACCCGAGCGGCACGCGGCGGATGAGCGCCAACCCGCACGCCAACGGCGGCCTGCTGCTGCGCGGGCTGCGGCTGCCGGACTTCCGCGAGCACGGCGTACCGGTGCCCGAACCGGGCGCCACCAGCGGGGAGGCGACCCGGGTGCTCGGCGAGTTCCTGCGGGACGTGCTGACCCGCAACCGGCTCGCCGCGAACTTCCGGCTGTTCTCCCCGGACGAGAACAACTCGAACCGGCTCGGCGCCGTGCTGGCGGCGACCTCCCGCGCGTGGATGGGGGAGCCCGACCCGGGCGACGACTCGCTCGCCCCGGACGGGCGGGTGATGGAGGTGCTGTCCGAGCACACCTGCCAGGGCTGGCTGGAGGGCTACCTGCTCACCGGCAGGCACGGGTTGTTCTCCTGCTACGAGGCGTTCGCGCACCTGGTGGACTCGATGCTTAACCAGCACGCGAAGTGGCTGAAGGTGAGCACCGGGCTGGCGTGGCGGCAGCCGATCGCCTCGCTGAACTACCTGCTCACCTCGCACGTGTGGCGCCAGGACCACAACGGCTTCTCGCACCAGGACCCCGGGTTCATCGACCACGTGGTGAACAAGAAGGCCGAGATCGTGCGGGTCTACCTGCCCCCGGACGCCAACACGCTGCTGTCGGTCGCCGACCACTGCCTGCGCAGCCGGGACTACATCAACGTCGTCGTCGCAGGCAAGCAGCCCGCCCCGCAGTACCTCGGCGTGGACGACGCGGAAGTGCACTGCACCAAGGGGATCGGCATCTGGGAGTGGGCGAGCACCGACCGCGACGGCGAACCGGACGTGGTGCTGGCCTGCGCCGGGGACGTGCCGACGATGGAGACCCTCGCCGCCGTGGACCTGCTGCGCCGCCGGTTCCCCGAGCTGCGGATGCGGGTGGTCAACGTGGTGGACCTGATGCGGTTGCAGGACGCGCGGGAACACCCGCACGGGCTGTCCGATGTGGAGTTCGACGCGCTGTTCACCACCGACAAGCCGGTGATCTTCGACTACCACGGCTACCCGTGGCTGATCCACCGGTTGACCTACCGGCGGCACAACCACGCGAACCTGCACGTGCGCGGCTACCAGGAGGAGGGCACCACCACGACCCCGTTCGACATGTGCGTGCTCAACGAGATCGACCGGTTCCACCTCGCCATCGAGGTCATCGACCGCGTCCCCGGACTCGGGTACCGGGCGGCGCACGCGCGGGAGGAACTGCTCGGCAAGCTCGTCGAACACCGGCGGTACGTCACCACGCACGGCGAGGACCTGCCGGAAGTCCGCGACTGGAAGTGGAGCTGATCATGCGGGTGCTGACGGTCAACGCCGGATCCAGCAGCCTCAAGCTGCGCCTGCTGCACGACGACGAACAGGTCGCCGGGCACGACGTGCAGCACTGGCGGGGCGAGCCGGACCCGGTCCGGGACTTCTTCCACGAGCACGGCGCGCAGGCCATCGGGCACCGCGTGGTGCACGGCGGCCCGAAGCTGCAGGGGCCCGCGGTGCTCGACGAGGCGCTGCTGCGCTACCTGTCCGAGCTCACCGAGCTCGCGCCGCTGCACCAGGCGCGCGCGCTCGACGCGATCCGCGCCGCCGCCGAGTGCGCGCCCGGCACCCCGGCGGTGGCGTGCGTGGACACCGCGTTCCACACCACGCTGCCGGAGGCGGCCCGCACCTACGCGCTGCCGAAGGAGTGGAACGAGCGGTGGGGGCTGCGCCGGTACGGCTTCCACGGCCTCTCCCACGGCTACGCGTCCCGGCGCGGCGCCGAACTGGCCGGGCTCACCGGCGGGCGGGTGCTCAGCTGCCACCTCGGCGCGGGCGCGTCGCTGGCGGCGGTGCGCGACGGGCGCTGCGTCGACACCACCATGGGCTTCACCCCGGACGAGGGACTGGTGATGGCGACCCGCAGCGGTTCGGTCGATCCGGGACTGCTGGAGTGGTTGCTGACCAGCGGGAAGGTCGGGGTGGACGAGCTGTGCACCGCGCTGCGGACGCGGTCCGGGCTGGCCGGGCTCGCCGGTGGGTCCGGCGACCTGCGGGACGTGCTGACCGCGAGCGCCGACTGCGACCAGGACGCCGAACTCGCCTACGACGTGTACGTGCACTCGCTGGTGCGGCACGCGGGCGCCATGGTCGCGGCGATGGGCGGGCTGGACCTGCTGGTGTTCACCGGCGGCGTGGGGGAGCACCAGCCGCGGCTGCGCGCCGAGGTCGCGGACCGGCTCGGCTTCCTCGGGGTGGCGGTGGACCCGGAGCGCAACGCGGCGGCCGACGCGGACGCCGACATCGGCGAGGCGGGTGCCCGGGTGCGCAGCGTCGTCGTCGAATCCCGCGAGGACCTGGAGATCGCGCGGCAGACCGCGCGGGCCCTCACCGCCGAGCCGGTGCCGACCGGGTGAGCGGGCCGCGTCGGCTAGCTCGGTGTGCCCTCCCGGTCGGCGAGCCACCCGGCGAACAGCTCCTCGTACCGGCGCGCCCGCACCGGATCGGGCTCGACCCGCCGCAGCTCGCAGCCCAGCAGCGACCGCGCTTCGTCCAGGTCGGCGGTCGCGCCCGTGCCGACCAGGCCCACCGCCGCGGCCCCGAGCAGCGTCACGTCCGGTTCGGCGCACACCAGCACCGGCCGCCCCAGCACGTCCGCGCGCAGCCGCGTCGCCACCGGTGAGCGGGTGAGGCCACCGGCCAGCAGCACCGGCAGCCGCCCGGACTCCGGCGGGTCGAGCAGGTCCACGCCCTCGCGCACCGCGAACGCGGCGCCTTCCTGGGCCGCGCGCACCAGGTGCGCCGCCGAGTGCGCCGGTTCCTGACCGAGCAGCGCGCCACGTTCCTCGGGCCGCCAGCGCGGGAACCGGCTGCCGGTGGTCGCGGGCAGCATCCGCAGCCCGTCGGCGCCGGGCGGCACCGCGGCCACGTCCTCGTCCGCCACCGGCCCGACCAGCTCGCGCCACCCGGCGACCGCACCGCCCGTCATGCCGGTGGCGCCCCCGGCCACCCAGCGATCCCCGAGCAGCGCCGGGTTGAGCAGCGCCGACGGTGGAGCCGAGGTGTCGTCGAGCAGCCGCCCCACGACATCGGTGGTGCCCGCGACGTCGGCGATGCCCCCGACGTGCGACCCGAGCAGCAAGCCGATGCCGATCGACCCGTCCGGCCCGCCTGCCAGCACCGGGGTCCCCGCGGGCAGCGCGCAGCGCGCTGCGGCCTCCCGGTGCACCTCGCCGAGGACGTCGGCCGCCCGGACCTGCTCCGGCAGCCAGCGCGGGTCGATGCCCAGCGCCTCCACCGCGGGCACGTTCCACGTCCGGCCCGGCACGTCGGCGAGCAGCGTGTACGCGGCGTGCACCGGGTCCGTGCCGACCCGGCCCGTCAACCGGGCCACGAGGAAGTCCTTCGGGCTCAGCAGGTGGCGCACCCGGGAGGCCACCGCCGGATCGCGGCGCAGCGCGAGCGCGCGGGCCAGCGCGCCACCGGTGATCGCCGGGCGCCGCGCCGCCCGCAGCAGCGCGTCCCGCAGCCCCGGGTCGACCGCGCGCAGCTCGTCGAGCCCGCGCGGATCCGACCAGCCGCCCGCCTCGTCCACCGGCCGCAGCCGCTCGTCCACCGCGACCACGCCCAGGTGGGCGGAGACCACCAGCGCCGAGACCGGCGAGCGGGGGAGGGCGGCGAGCGTCGAGGCCACGTCGGCGCACAAGCGCTCCGCGTCGAACCGCTCACCGCTCCCCGCCGGCCGCTCCACCCGAGCGCGGCCGCGGATCGCCCCCTCCGCGTCGACCGCGGCCGCGCGGATCGCGGAGGTGCCCACGTCGACGGCGACGACGCAGCGCGCACCCCGGTTCATCGGCGCCCGCTCACACCGCACCGCCGTCCCGCAGCCGCGCCAGCTCCTCGGCGCTGCGACCGAGCAGTTCCCGGTAGACGTAGTCGTTGTCCTCGCCGACCGTCGGCGGTGCCTTGCGGGTGGTGGGCGGGCTCTTGTCCATCTTCACCGGGTTGCCGGGCAGCCGGAGCCGTCCCAGCTCCGGGTGTTCGACGTCCACGACCATGTCGCGGGCGGCGATCTGCGGGGAGGCGGCGACCTCGGGGACGGTCGCCACCTTGGCGCAGGGAATGCCCGCGTCGCCGAGCACCGCACCGATCTCGGCGCAGCTGCGGTGCGCCGCCCACTCGGCGACGGCCCGCTCCAGCGGTTCCTGATCGGCCATCCGGCCCGCGACGGTGCGGTACTCGGGCACCTCCAGCAGGTCCTCCCGGCCGATGGCGCGGCACAGCTTCGGGAACAGGCCGTTGGTGCCCGCCTGCACGTACACGTCTCCGTCGAGCGCCGGATACACGTTGACCGGTGCGGTGAGCAGGTCGCGCGATCCGCTGCGCGGCATGTCCAGGTCCAGCATCAGGTGCGCGATCAACCGGGTGCCCAGCGTCGCGAACATCGAGTCCAGCGAGGCCACGTCGACTCGTTGGCCCTCCCCGGTGGCCTTGCGGTGCGCGATCGCGGCGAACGCGCCGATCGCCGCCTGGTAGCCGGTGACGTAGTCGGCGATGTAGGTGCCGGTCAGCGTCGGTTTCCCGTCGGCCTCCCCGGTGATGGACATCAGCCCGGAGGAGGCCTGCGAGATCGCGTCGAACAGCGCCCGCTGGGACAGCGGCCCGGTCTGGCCGTAGCCGGAGATCGACACCAGCACGACGTCCGGTTTGAGCTCCACCATCCGCTCGTAGCCGAGGCCCATCCGCTCGACCGTGCCGGGCCGGTAGTTCTCCACCACCACGTCGGCCCAGCGCACCAGGTCTTCGAGCACGGCGAGCGCCTCGGGGTGGCGGGTGTCGAGGGTGGCGCCGTGCTTGTTGCGGTTGTAGAGCATCGTGTAGACGCTCTCGCCCTCGTAGTAGGGCTCGTGGTGGCGCGCGTCCTCACCGCCGGGGCGTTCGACCTTGACGACCTCCGCGCCGAAGTCCGCCAGGATCTGCGCGCAGATCGGCCCCGCGATGAACCGGGACAGGTCCAGGACCTTCAGCCCGTCGAGCGGGCCGGGTGATCCGGATGGCATCGTCGCCCTCCTCCTCGTGCCGCCGGGCCGCGTCGCCCGGCGTTCCCATGGTGCGCCGCGGTGCGCGCGGTGGTTCCGCCGCGCGGAGCGAGCGCGAAGTCCGATCGGCTCAGCTCTGCGGGCGGTGCGGGGTGAACGCGGGATAGGTCCAGGCGTTGGCCGCGCGGTCCAGCACCACGTCGATCAGGAACGGGCGGCCGGTGGCGAACGCGTCCTTCGCGGTGGTCAGGAGCTCGTCGACCTCGGTGACGCGCGCGGCGGCGACGCCCATCCCGACGGCGACCCGGGCGAAGTCCACGTCGCCGAAGTCGACGCCGGTGGTGCGGCCGTCGAAGTGCAGCTCCTGCTCCTGTCGGATGTTGCCGTAGCTGGAGTCGTTGAGGACGACCAGCACGACCGGGCCGCCGGTGCGGGCCAGCGTCTCCAGCTCGCCGAGGCTCATGCCCAGCGAACCGTCGCCGATCAGCGCCAGCACCGGGGATTCCGGGTCGGCGGCGGCGCAGGCGATGGCCGCGGGCAGCGCGAAGCCCATGTTCCCGAAGCCGACGGGCTTGAGGTAGCGGTGCGGCAGGTCCATCTCCCACAGGAACGACCACACGCCGGGGTTGCCCGCGTCCGGGATCAGCACCGTTTCGGCGGGAGCGACCTCGCGCAGCGCGCGGACCGCGGCGGCGGGCGCGATGGTGCCGGCGGTGACCGGTGCGCGGGATTCCGAGCGCGCCCACCACTCGCGTTCGGCGCCCTGCAGCTCGTCGAGCCAGCCGACGCGTCCGGCGCGGGCCTGCTCGGCGCGGTCGGCGGTGGCGGTGCGCAGGTCGCGGCTGAACGCGGCGAGATCGCCGACGACGCCGGTGGTGCTCTCCGCGTAGTAGCGCCCGATCATCGCCGGGTCCACGTCCACCTGGACGACCTGCGGCAGCCGCAGCCGCCACCGCCCGGTGGACACCGCGTTGAGGCTGTTGCCCAGCGCCAGCACCAGATCCGACTCGGCGACGACCCGCGAACTGAGGTTGGTGCCCATCCGGGACAGCGCGCCGAACACCAGCGGGTGCGTGGTGGGCACCGCGCCGATCCCGTTGAAGGTCGTGACGACGGGGATGCCGAGCGCCTCGGCCAGCGCCAGCACCTCGGCGCCGCCGCGGGACCGGTTGCCGCCGTTGCCGAGCCAGATCACCGGGCGTTCCGCGGCGAGCACCCGTTCGGCGATCTCGGCGATGCGGGCGGGGGAGGCGACCGGCCGGTCCTCGACCCAGGAACGCGCCGGGTGCACCGCGGGTACCTCGGGCGCGTCGGCGAGCACCTGCTCGATGGTGTCCCGGGCGAAGTCGAGGTGCACCGGCCCGGGATTGCCGGTCATGGCGTTGACGTAGGCCTCCTCCATCGCCTGCTTGATCGAGGAGTCGTGCGCGACGAGGCGGGAGAACTTGGTGAACGGCGCGAAGATCTGCACGTGATCGGCGTTCTGCGCGTCGTCCTTGTGGATGTTCTCGCCGTTGTTGTTGCAGGTGATGATGATCGCCGGGCTGGAGTCGCGGAACGCCCCGCCGACCCCGGTGAGCAGGTTCGTGGCACCCGGGCCGGTGGTGGCGATGGCGACCGCGGGCCGCCCGGTGCGGCGGCCGTGCGCGTCGGCCATGACCGCGGCGGCGCCTTCGTGCCGGGTGTGCACGAACTCGATCGACGGGGTGTCGATGAGCGCGTCGGTGATCGCGAGGGTCTGGCCGCCGACCACGCCGAAGACGTGGGTGATCCCGAGCGATTCGAGCATCGTCACGACGAGCTGACCGCCGGTGGGCTTGTCCGACATCCGTGCATCCTCACTTCGCGTTGGGCAGGTCCGCCGGTGGCGCGCGGCGGGTTCGCGTCCCGGCTCCGCCCCGGCCGGTGTCCGGATCTCCAGGGGGTGCGCGGGGTTCCTCCTCGGCCGGCTCGCGCCGGGCGGGTCGCCCCTTGACCGGGGCGGTGCGTCGGGCTTTACTGTAGCTCGAAACGGCTAGTTGTCTAGTCTTTTGTTCGGTGCGATGACCGGGCATCGTCGAGCACCCCGCGCACGACCAGCGGAGATCCCGGCGCGCTCCGCGGCGCAGGCGCCGGACGCGCGCACCTGCCGCGACCGGACCGGCCGACGACACCTGAACCACAGCGACAACGGAGTCAGCACATGGTCAGTGGCCCACCACCCACCTCCCCACCGGAGCACGCCCCCGACCGGCGGCGGCTGACGCGGCGCGCGGCGTTCGCCAGCCTCGTCGGGACCGCCGTGGAGTGGTACGACTACTTCATCTTCGGCACCGCCTCCGCGCTGGTGTTCGGCACGCTGTTCTTCCCCGGCGACGACCCGGTCGTCGGCACCCTGTCCGCGTTCGCGGTGTTCGGCGTCGGCTTCTTCGCCCGCCCCGTCGGCGGCATCGTGTTCGGGCACCTCGGCGACAAGATCGGCCGGAAGGCCGCACTGGTCACCACGCTGCTGATGATGGGGACGGCGACGTTCCTCATCGGGCTGCTGCCCACCGCCGCGGTCATCGGGATCTGGGCACCGGTGCTGCTGGTGCTGTGCCGTCTGGTGCAGGGGCTCGGCGTCGGCGGCGAGTGGGGCGGGGCCTCGCTGGTCGCCGTCGAGTTCGCGCCCCCGGGCAAGCGCGGCCTCTACGGCACCTTCCCGCAGATCGGCAACGCCGTCGGACTCGTGCTGAGCACCGGCGTCTTCGCCTGGGTGTCCACGCTGCCCGAACCGCAGCTGATGTCCTGGGGCTGGCGGGTGCCGTTCCTGCTCAGCGGGGTGCTGATCGCGCTGGGCATGGTCATCCGGCTCAAGCTCACCGAGACGCCCGCTTTCCAGGCCGCGCAGCGCAGCCTCGACGCCGACGCCGACGCGGCGGAGAAGCCGCCGCTGGGCCAGGTGCTGCGGCACTTCCGGCGGCCGCTGCTGCTGGCGATGGGGATGCGGCTCGGCGAGGTCTTCGCCGGCTACCTCATCCTCACCATCGGGCTGGCCTACGCCACGAGCTACACCGACCTGCCCGAGACCGACGTGCTGCTGGCCGGGACGGTCGCCGCGGTGCTCGCGCTGTTCGGCTACGGCGCCTCCGGGCTCGCCTCCGACCGCTGGGGCAGGCGCGCCGTGTTCGCGTTCGGCGCGGTCGCCGGGCTGGTGCTGGTGTTCCCGTTCTTCTGGGCGCTCGACACCGGGTCGGTAGCGCTGATGTTCGTGGTCTACGTGGGTTTCTACGTGCTCTCGGTCGGGCCGATGTACGGCGTGGAACCGGCGTTCTTCGCGGAGCTGTTCGGCACCAAGGTCCGCTACACCGGCATCTCGCTGGCCGCGCAGCTGCCCGGCATCCTGATCGGGCTGTGGCCCGCCGCCTCCACCGCGCTGCTGCTGGCCACCGGCGGCGATCCGTGGCCGGTCGCCGCGATCACCGGTGGATTCGTCCTCATCGGACTGGTGTGCGCGTGGCTGGCGCCGGAGACCAGCAGGCTCGACATCGACGGCACCGGTGGCACCGACGCACCCGCCGCCGCACCCGCCGTCGACGGGGGAGGAGTGCGATGACCGCGCCACCGCTGGACGGGCTGCGGGTGCTCGACCTGTCCCGGTTCATCGCCGGACCGCTGTGCTGCCAGATCCTCGGCGACATGGGCGCCGAGGTCATCAAGGTCGAGCGGCCCGGCGGCGAGGACTCGCGGCGCAACGTGCCGCACCACCGCGGGCACAGCCTCTACACGCTCAACTACAACCGCAGCAAGCACGGCATCACCCTCGACACCCGGCACCCGAAAGCGCTGGGAGTGCTGGAAGAACTCGTGCGCGGCAGCGACGTCGTGGTGGAGAACTTCCGGCCCGGAACGCTCGCGAAGATGGGCCTCGGCTGGGAGCGGATCCACGAGCTCGACCCGCGTGCCGTCCTCGTGTCGATCTCCGGGTTCGGCCAGACCGGCCCCAACCGGGACCGCGCCCTGTTCGACGCGATCGCGCAGGCCGCCTCCGGGCTGATGAGCATGACCGGCACGCCCGACGGCCCGCCCACGATGGCCGGGGCGTTCGTCGCCGACCACATCGCCGCCTTCCACGGCGTGATGGGCGCGATGATGGCGCTCGCCGCCCGTGCCCGCACCGGAGACGGCCAGCACGTCGACATCTCCTGCCTGGACGCGCTGTTCTCCTGCATGGGCACGCTGCCCGCGGCTTGGCGGATGCTCGGCGAGGAGGTCGGGCGCACCGGCAACCGGGACCACATCACGGTGCCCGCCAACGCCTATCCCACCGCCGACGGGTACCTGTACCTGCACGCGGGCACCGACGCGCTGTTCCCGCGGCTCGCCGCCGCGATGGGGATGCCCGAGCTGACCGGCGACCCGCGGTTCGCCGACCAGGAAGCCCGGTTGGTGCACGTCGAAGCGCTGGACGACGTGGTGCGCGGCTTCACCCGGCGGCACACCTCGGAGCGGATCGGGGAGCTGCTCGCCGCGGCGGGCGTGCCGTACTCCCCGGTCAACAGCGTCGCCGAGGCGACCGACTCGGCGCAGGTGCGGGCCAGGGACATGATGATCGAGGTGGAGCACCCCGAGCTCGGCACCCTCGTGCTGCCCGGGCTCGCCCTCAAGCTCGGCGGCACGCCCGGCTCGGTCCGCAAAGCACCGCCGCTGCCCGGCGAGGACAACGCCGAGGTCTACCCGCGGCTGCTCGGCCTGGACGCCGACGAGCTCGCCGCGCTGCGCGCCGACGGCGTGATCTGACCCCCGACAGGAAGCGAGAACCGCATGACCTGGCGAGATCTGACCGATCCGCGCGCGGTCGCCCACGGCGTGGACCACGAGGCCGGGCTCAAGGAACCGGTCTTCGAGAACCTGAGCATCCCCGAGCACTTCGGGCCCGTCACCGTCCTCGTCGACGACCACAAGATCAAGCGGTACGCGTTCACCCAGGACGACCACCACCCGTGGCACTTCGGCCCGAGCCCGTTCGGCGGCCGCATCGCGCACGCGGGGCTGCTGTCCAACGACCTCGTGCAGCTGTTCACCACCGCCTACCGGGCGAGCCGCACCGTCGGGCTGCACACCGAGGAGCAGCTGTGGTTCGACGGGCCCGCGCACCTCGACGAGGAGGTGGTGCTGGCCGGGTCCTACGTGGACTCCTACACCCGGCGCGGCCAGGACTACGTGGTGATGGAGGCGAGCGCCACCGCCGCCGACGGACGCGGCATCCTGCGGCACCGCGGCGTCGAGATACTGCGCACCCGGCCCGGTGACGTCGCAGGCCGCAACCGGACCGGTGGTGGCGGCACGGCCGGGACCGTCGACGGCACCTTCGACCCGGACGCCCCCACCGCGGTCGCCGGAACGCCGACCGTGCGGCCCGGGGCGCCGCTGCCGCCGCTGCACGTCACGATCACGCAGGAGCAGGCGTCGGTGTTCTCCCGCTGCGGCGAGTACGTCCGCAACACCCACAGCGACCTGGCCGTGGCCAGGGAGGCAGGGCTGCGCATCCCCATCGTGCAGGGACAGCAGCAGTGCGGGCTGATCACCGGGATGCTCACCCGCTTCTTCGGCGCCGACCTGTTCACCGGTGGATGGCTGCGGGTCAAGTTCATCAACCCCGTCGAGGTCTTCGAACCCCTGGAGGTGGGCGGTGCCGTCACGGCCGTGCAGGAAGCGGGCCCCGGGCGCCTCGCGATCGACGTCGAAGTGTGGGTGCGCCGCGCCGACGGCAAGCTCAGCACCGTCGGCTGGGCGCGCGCCGAAGCCCCCGAAACCGCCCCGCGGCGGACCTGAGCGTCCGCACCGGGCGGATACCCTGAGAGCCGATCACACCACCCCGAGGAGTTCCCCGCCGTGGCCACGCGCCCGATGTACGAGGTCATCCGAGACGACCTGCTCGACCGGATCAACACCGGCGCGCTCGCCCCCGAGAGCCGGCTGCCGAGCGAGAAGGAACTCGCCGAGCGCTACGGCGTCAGCCGCATGACGGTCCGGCAGGCCTTCGACGCGCTGGTGCGGGAACGGCTGGTGGTGCGCAGGCGCGGCGCGGGCAGCTTCGTGGCCCCGCGGCGCGCCCGGTCCCGGCGGTTGAACCGGCTGGTGCCCTTCGGCGACGAGGTCACCGAGGACGTGGTCACCACCGAGATCCGCCGCGCCGTGCTCGTCCCGCCCGGCGAGATCGCCGAGGTCCTCGACCTCGACGATGCGGCGGAAGCGGTCCGGCTCGTCCGGCTCCGCACCGTCGACGGAACGCCCGCGGCCGTGCAGGAGTCCTGGGTGCCGGTCGCCGCCGCCCCCGGACTCGCCCGCGCCGAGCTGGTCGCGGGCTCGCTGTACCGCACCCTCGCCGAGCGCTGCGGCGTCGCGGTCAGCTGGGCCGAGCAGGAGATCACCGCCTGCGCCGCGACGAAGGAGCTCGCCGGCCTGCTGGAGGTGGCCGTGCGCGCCCCGCTGGTGGAGGCGCACCGGACCACGCACGACGACACCGGGCGCGCCGTCGAGCACGCCCGGAGCTGGACCCGGCCGGAATTCCCGTTCGTCGTCCGGCTCGACACCTGACCCCTCGCGGCACGAGCCGCGCACCCCGTCGCCACGTCCCGCCCGCCGCGGGACGGCGATGCCCCACGCCCAGAGGAGCTGGCCATGAACCGGTGGTGGACCGGAACCAAGGAAGCGATCTTCGAGAACATCGAGGTCCCGGAGGTGTTCGGCCCGTTCGACGTGGTCGTCGACGAGCGGATGGTGCGCAACTACGCCTTCGCCCAGGACGACGACGGAGCCGGGCGGCTCACCGCCGCGGACGGGCGACCGGCGGCCAGTCCCGCGGTGCTGTCCAACGAGCTGCTGTTCCTGTTCTACGCCGCCTACGACGGCAACACGGCGCGCGGGCTGCACACCCACGAGGAGCTCTCGCTGCACTCGCCGGTCGTGATCGGCGAGACCGTCACCCTCAGCGGCCGGTACGTGCACACCGAGGTGCGGCGCGGCAACGGCTACGTCGTGATGGAGGCCGAAGCCCGAGGCGCCGACGGCAGGCTGCTGCTGCGCCACCGCGGCACCGAGATCATGCGGGTGCACGCCGCCGACGTGGTGGGCGGCAGCACCGCGCCGGCCCCGTCCCGGCTGGTCACCGGCGAGCTCCTCGACGTCGCCCCGGCCGCCGCGGCGAGCGGGGACCTCGACGAGCGGACCCCGATCCGGCCGGTGCGCAAGAAGATCTCGCAGGAGCAGATGTACGTCTTCTCCTGGGGCGGCCGCGGGTTCTCCAACATCCACACCGATGCGGCGGGCGCGCGGCGCTCCGGGATGGACCGCACCGTCGCCCAGGCGATGCAGCAGGTCGGCTACCTCTCCGAGATGCTCACCGCGTTCCACGGCGGCGCGTGGATCGACGGCGGGCACCTGGCGGTGAAGTTCGTGCACCCGTTCTACGTGGACGAGGAGGTCACCGCCCGCGGCGCGGTGCTGGGCGCCATCGAGCACGAGGGGCAGCGGCATCTGGAGAGCGAGGTCTGGGTGGAGAACGTGGACGGGGTGAAGACCGCCGTCGGCTGGGCCCGCGCCCCGCTGCGCTGATCCACCGCGCGGGTGGGCGGCCCGCCGGCTCCGCGGTCGGTCGGGCCGGCACCTCGTGCGGAACGGTGCCGGGTCAGCCGCGCCAGCGGTCGTCGGGGTCGCGAACGGCCGTCGCCGCCAGCTCCGGCCGGGTGCCCTGCCGCGGCCGGGGTTCCGGCGCGGGGCGGCGGGCCGTGCGGGGCTCGGCGGCGAGCTGGCGGCCCTGCACCACCAGCACCACGACGCCGAGCACCAGCGCGGCCAGCGCCGCCCACAGCACCGGCGGGGCGCCGCCGACCCACCACAACGTGCCGGCGATCCCCAGCGCCGCGCCGCAGAGCACGGCGAGCGCGTGGAAGAGCAGGTGCACCGCGTAGCCCTTCACCGTTACCTCCCGACGCGTTGCTGTCCGATCGTGGCGACCACTGTGCGCACGCGCGCCACCCGGTTCCCGTTGTCCCGAACCGCGCAACGATCACGACTTCGGGTGGAAGCGGTGACTACGGGTCGCCGCGGCACCGCGGGGCGCGCACCTTCACCCGATAGTAGCGCCGCCTATGGTCGAATTGCCTGATCAAGGGCGTTCGCCACGTTCGTCTGATCGCTCGGGACAGGGGCGCGCCCGACACCTCCCCGGCACTGAATTCCCTCGATCGGAGGGCACCCGGTCCGGCGTCCGGCACCGTTCGGGGCCCCGCCCTACGGTGAATTCCGGCGAGGTCCTCGTCGCCGGCGCGCGCCGGACGGGAACCCGGTGCCGTGCACGCGTTTCTCTCGGGGGTGAGGTCGGTGCTGAACACGTTGGCGGTCTTCGCGCTGGTGGCTTCGGTGGCCATCGGAACGATCATCGGATCGCTGATCGCCCTGTGCTGGTTCGAGGAACGCCTGCTCGGGGGACGACCGCGTCCGGTGCCCGACCGCCGGCTCGGCGTCGAACCGGAGCCCGCCGAGACCACGCCCGAACGGGTCGCCGTGCTGCGGCCCGAACCGGAGCAGCGGGTGCCCGCGCAGGCCGCCGCCGAGCCTCAGCCGGGCGTGCTGAAGTCCGCGAAGTCGAACCCGGGCGAGACGACGCAGGTCGCCAGCGACTCCACCGTCGCCGAGGCCACCGCCCGCTGCCACGTCCCGGCGGGCACCAGGACCTGAGGGTCCTGCCCGGCACCCGCGCCCAGCACGTGGTTGCGCGGCTGCTCGGCGGGCGCGTCGCCGTCCCCGCCCAGCACCAGCGTCAGCGGGCCGCCCCGGTGCCACAGCCACAGCTCGGCCGAACCGATCCGGTGCCACTCCGAGGTGTGCCCGGCGGAGAGCAGGTAGTAGATCGCCGTCGCGGTCGGCCGGGTGCCCCGCTCGTCGGGCGTCACCTCGACGTCGCTGGTCCAGGTCCGCCGGAACCAGCCGCCCTCCGGGTGCGGCAGCAGGTTCAGCTCCTCCGCGGTGCGGCTGCGCGTCTCCAGCGCCGCGAACCGGCCGCGCACGTCGCGCCGCGCGTAGTGCAGGCCGATCACCGCCGAGCGCTCCAGCGAGCCGTAGACGTGCGGGAACAGCACGTCGGCGGCGACCCCGGCCGGCGGGTGCGGTGCCGCCGCCTCCCAGCGCACCGGAGCGGACAGCCGCCGCGGATCGAGTTCCAGCGCCACCAGCTGCTCGTCCGCGTCCGCGTACAGCGCGTTGGCGACCGCCAGCGCCGTGGCCATGTCCGGCGAGCAGTGCACGAACCCGTCGGTCTCCAGCGAGGGGGAGCCGATGTGGTCCGCGGCCGCGTGGAACGCGCTCAACGGCAGCAGGTGCAGCAGTCTGGATCGAGTCACGTCGGCAGTCTGCCTGTCCGCACCGCGCGTTGTCAGGTCGCGCGCCCCGCCCCGCGGGTCGATCACCCCGCCGGGCGGCCGCACTACGATCGCGCCGGACGCCGTCGAAGGAGGAGTGCATGCGCATCGCGGTGCTCGATGACTACCAGGAGGTCGCGCGGGACTACGCGGACTGGGACTCGCTGCCCGCGCAGGTCGAGTTCTTCCACGACACCCCCGCCGACCGCGCGGAGCTGCTGCGGCGGCTCGCCCCGTTCGACGTGATCGCCGCGATGCGGGAGCGGACCCCGTTCCCGCGGGAGGTGCTGGCCGCGCTGCCGCAGCTGAAGCTGCTGGTCACCACCGGCATGCGGAACGCGTCGATCGACCTGGACGCGGCCACTGAGCTCGGCATCACCGTGTGCGGGACGGGCAGCGGTGCCGCGCCGGACCGGGCGTGGGGACCGACGGCGGAGCTCACCTGGGGTCTGATCATCGCGGTCACCCGGCAGATCCCGGAGCAGGACCGCGCGATCCGGGACGGCGGCTGGCAGCGCGGCGTCGGGTTCGAGCTGGCCGGGCGCACGCTGGGCGTGCTCGGGCTGGGCAGGCTCGGCAGCCAGGTCGCGAAGGTCGGTGCCGCGTTCGGCATGGACGTCATCGCCTGGAGCCGGAACCTCACCGCGGAGGCCGCCGCGGAGGCCGGGGCGCGCCGGGTGGAGAAGGAGGAGCTGTTCCGCGGCTCCGACGTGCTCACCGTGCACACGGTGCTCAGCGAGCGCACCCGCGGGCTGGTCGGCGCGGCGGAGCTGGCGCTGATGCGGCCCACCGCGTACCTGGTGAACACCTCGCGCGGGCCGATCGTGGACGAGGTGGCGCTGCGCGAGGCGCTGCACGCGGGACGGCTCGCCGGGGCGGGCCTCGACGTCTACGGGACCGAGCCGCTGCCCGCAGGCGACCCGTGGCGGACCACGCCGCGCACCGTGCTCACCCCGCACGTCGGCTACGTGACCGAGGGCACCTACCGGACGTTCTACGCCGAGACGGTGGCCGACGTGCGCGCCTTCCTGGACGGGGCGCCGGTGCGGGTGCTCAACGGCTGACCGGGCCGCGGCCGGGCGGGCGCGCCCGGCCGCGGGGCGGATCAGAGGTCGTCGGCGATGCCGCGGATCTGCTCGATCAGCTTGGTGCGCTCCTCGAAGGACCCGGCGAGCGGCGTCACGTTCATCGTGGTCACGCCGGACTCCTTGAACGCGGCGAGGCGTTCCCGCACGTGGCCCTCGGAGCCGATGAGGGTGCTGGCGGCGACCAGCTCGTCCGGCACCTTCGCCGCGGCCTCGTCCTTCTTGCCGTCCAGGTAGAGGTCCTGGATCTCCTCGGCCTCGGCCTCGTAGCCGTAGCGGCGGGCGAGGTCGTTGTAGAAGTTCTTGCCCTTGGCGCCCATGCCGCCGATGTAGAGGGCGAGCATCGGGCGCATCGAGTCGACGAGCGCGTCCACGTCGTCGCCGATGGCCAGCGGGGCCTGGCCGACGACGTCGAGCTCGCCGAGCTCGGGGTCGCGCTTGGCCTTGCCGGCGGCCAGCGATTCGCCCCAGACCTCGTGGGCCTTCTCGGGGACGTAGAAGATCGGTTCCCACGCCTCGGCGATCTCGGCGACCATCGCGACGTTCTTCGGGCCGATCGCCGCGACCATGATCGGGATGTTCGGGCGCACCGGGTGGTTGATGAGCTTCAGCGGCTTGCCCAGCCCGGTGCCCTGGCCTTCGGGCAGCGGGATCTGGTAGTGCTTGCCGTCGTGCTGCACGCGTTCGCGGCGCCACACCTGGCGGCAGATGTCGACCAGTTCGCGGGTGCGGCCCAGCGGCGCGTCGTAGGGCACGCCGTGGAAGCCTTCGATGACCTGCGGCCCGGAGGCGCCGATGCCCAGGGTGAACCGGCCGTCCGAGACGAAGTCCAGCCCGGCCGCGGTCATCGCGGTGAGGGTGGGCGTGCGGGTGTAGATCTGCAGGATCCCGGAGGCGATCTGGAGCCGTTCGGTGCGGGCGGCGATGAAGCCCATCTGGCTGACCGCGTCGAACGAGTAGGCTTCGGCTACGTAGACGATGTCGAGTCCGGCCTTCTCGTAGGTGGCCAGTTCGTCGACGGTCTCCTTGAAGCCTCCGCTGTAGTTCAGCGGCATCCCGATGCGCATGGTGGTCCTCTCCGTCGCTGACGTTGCCGGGTGGGCGCACCTCGCGTTCCAGCCGCAGCACCTGGTCGCCCCGAGGTTACCGCTTGGTAGCGGTCAGGGGTGACTCCTTTGTAACACCACCTGGTGTGACATCGGAAGTGCTCATGTACCAGTGACATCAATTACGGATCAAGAAAGTCCGAACGGGCGATGAACAAAACCTGTGCATACGGCATGATTCGGCCATGCCGATGGTTCTGCGCTGCTGCTCCTGGAGGTACGTCCTACGCCTCGAAGGCCCGTCCGGACTACACGTGAGGGTGGTATGAAGCTCGGACTCCTCGACATCGGTTCCACCGCGGCGCGGCTGGAACTGGTCGACCTCGACCGCGGCAGGCTGCCCCGCGCCTCCTGGAGCCACAAGGAGCGCACCCGCCTCGGCGAGAACACCCTCGCCGATGGCTCGGTGACCGAGGAGGGCATCGAGCAGGCCGCTCGCGCCGTCGCGGGCTGCGTGCGCGCCGTCGGCACCGACCTGCGCGGACCGCTCGTCGCGTTCGGCACCGCCGCGGTGCGCGACGCCACCAACGGCACCGAGCTGCGCGCCCGCCTCGCCGACGCCGCGGGCACCCGCATCGGCTCGATGACCCCGCACGCCGAAGCCGCGCTCTGCTACCACGCGGCCCGTCGCTGGCACGGCCGCGAGGACACCCCGCTGACCACCATCGACATCGGTGGCGGCACCGCCGAGGTCGCCACCGGATCCGGTCCCTACCCGGACGAAGTGGTGTCGATGCCGCTGGGTGCCGCCCGGCTCACCCGCGAACACCTGCCCGCCGACCCGCCGCCGCCGGAGCAGGTCGCCGCCCTGTACGCGGCCGTCGAAGCGGTCGCCCCGGTCGAGCTGGCCCCGTTCCGCGGGCGCAGGCTCGGCCAGCCCGTCGGCCAGTCGAAGGTGCTGCGGCAGCTGGCGGTGCTCGCCGCGAGCTCGTCGAAGCGGCTGGTGCGGCACCCGGACACCCTGGCGCGCACGAACCTGACCCGGTGGATCCCGCAGCTCGCCGAACTCGGCCAGGCCGAGCGCGCCAAGCTCCCCGGCGTCTCCCGCAGCAGGGCGCGGCGCATCCTCGCCGGCGCGATCACCGCTGATTCGCTGCTGCGCGCCCTCGGCGTCGACGAGATCGACCTGTGCCCGTGGGGGCTGCGCGAAGGGCTCGTCTTCCGCTTCGTCGAGGCCTACGAGCGGGCCGGGCAGTGCACCCGCGCCGAGGCGATCCGCCGGTTGACCGACGAGATGTTCGCCTGAACAGGTGCATCCCCGCGTCTCGCGGTGGGCGGTTCCCGGGCGGGGCCGGAACGGTAGCGTGCAAGGCTCCACGGCGAACTCGGGAGGCCACTTCGTGACGGTCCTGCTGCACATCCTGATCACCGCGGTCGCCGTGTGGGCGACGACCGCGCTGCCCGGCATCGAGCTCGGCGACGCGAGCACGGACGCCGGAACGAAGATCGTCACCCTGCTGGTGGTCGCGGTCGTGGTCGGCGTGATCAACGCGGTGCTGAAGCCGATCGCGAAGACGTTCGGCTGCCTGCTGTACCTGGTCACGCTCGGGCTGTTCGGACTGGTGGTGAACGCGCTGCTGTTCTGGCTCGCCGGGTACGTGGCGGGCGAGCTGAACATGCCGTTCCACGTGGACGGGTTCTGGGCCGCGTTCTGGGGCGCGCTGGTCGTGACGATCGTCAGCAGCGTGCTGCACGGCGTGGTGCGCCGGATCAGCATCAACGCCGCGGAGAACCGGGAGCGCGAGTACCGCGAGTACCGCGACTACCGGGACCGCGGCTACTACTGATCCGCACGCGTCCGGCGGGCCGGGCCTAGGCGAGCTTGGCGCCGACCCGGTCCGCGATGTCCTCGCCGATGCGCAGCGACGCGGTCGCCGCGGGGGAGGGCGCGTTGAGCACGTGCACCCAGCGGTCGTCCTCGTGCACCAGGAAGTCGTCGACGAGGGTGCCGTCCGGGCGGACCGCCTGCGCCCGCACCCCCGCGGGCGCGGGCACCAGGTCCGTCCCGCGCAACCCCGGCAGCAGCTCCCGCGCGGCCCGCACGAACAGCGGTTTCACCGCCGAGCGCGCGATCTCCGCCGCACCGGTCCGCCAGTAGCGCTTCGCCAGCGCCCGCAACGCCGGATCGCGCAGCAGCCGCCGCAGGTGCGGTGCCGACCAGGTCCGCCAGTCGTAGCCCTCGCGGGCCAGCGCCGGAACCGCGTTCGGCCCCACGTGCAGCCCGCCGTCGGCCATCCGCGTGAAGTGCACGCCGAGGAACGGGAACGCCGGGTCCGGCACCGGGTAGACCAGCGCGCGCACCAGGTCGCGGCGCCCCGGCGCGGCCTCGTAGTACTCGCCGCGGAACGGCAGGATCCGCGCGGCCGGCCGGGTGCCCGCGAGCTCCGCCACGGTGTCGCTGTGCAGCCCGGCGCAATTCACCGCGAACCGGGTGCGCACCTCGCCGGTCTTGGTGCCCAGCACGAGCCGGTCGCCGTCGCGGCGCACCGAGCGCAGCTCGCAGCCGGCCCGGACCTCGACGCCGTCGGCGGCGAGGTCCGCGGCCAGCGCCGCGCAGACGGCGCCGAAGTCGGTGATCCCCGCGTCCGGCACCAGCAGCGCGCGCAGCCCGCGCACCTGCGGTTCCCGCTCGGCGATCGCCGAACCATCCACTTCGGACAGGCGAACGCCGTTGGCGGTGCCGCGGCGGGCGAGCTCGGCCAGCCGCGGCAGCTGCTCCGGCCGGGTGGCCACGACGAGCTTGCCGGTGCGCCGCACCGGAACCCCGTGCTCGGCGCAGAACCGGTGCATCGCTTCCGCTCCCGTGCGGGCGAACCGCGCCTTCGCGCTGCCCGGCGGGTAGTACAGTCCACTGTGGAGCACGCCGGAGTTGTGGCCGCTCTGGTGCGCGCCCACGGCCGGCTCCTTCTCCAGCACCACGATCCGCCCGGCCGCGCCCCCGCGGACCAGCGCCCGCGCCGTGGCCAGGCCCACGATGCCGCCGCCGATGATCGTCACGTCCTCGTCTCCGGCCATGCCGGTCATCCTGCCCGTCCCGCCCCACCGGTTCCAGCGGCGGCGGTAGGGTTCGCTCCGGTTCACGGGTGCGGGGAGGGAATGCCGTGGTGCAGCTGCTCCTGCTGTCGAGCTCACGGGTGCACGGGTCGCCGGGCTTCCTCGGGCACGCACTGCCCGCGATCGCGGAGCTGATGGCCGGCCGGGAGCGGATGCTGTTCATCCCCTACGCCCGCCGCGACTTCGACGACTACGCACGCATCGCGCACTCGGTGCTCAGCTCCGCCGGGATCAAGGTCGACGGCCTGCACCGCGCCACCGATCCGGTGCGCGCCATCGCGTCGGCGGAAGCCGTGTTCCTGGGTGGGGGCAACACGTTCCGGCTGCTCGCGACCTTGCAGCGGCAGGGCCTAGTCCGCGCGCTGCGCCGCGCCGTGCTGGCGGGCGTGCCGTACCTGGGTTCCAGCGCGGGCACCAACCTGGCCTGCCCGAGCCTGCGCACCAGCAACGACATGCCGATCGTGCAACCGGCCTCGTTCGCCGCGCTCGGCCTGGTGCCGTTCCAGATCAACCCGCACTACCTGCCGCCGGACCCGGCGAGCACGCACCGCGGCGAGAGCCGCGACGAGCGCCTCGCCGAGTTCCTGGAGCACAACGACGTACCGGTGCTCGCCCTGCGGGAAGGAGCCTGGCTGCGGGTCCGCGGTCGCCGCGCCGAGCTGGGCGGCGCCGACGCGGCCCGGCTGTTCACCCGCCGCGCCCCGGCGCGGGACCTCGCGCCCGGCACCGACCTGACCCACCTGCTCGGCACCATCCCGCGCTACGACCTGTGCTGATCGCCGATCGTCCGGGTCGTCGCGAGGTCGTCCGGTCGAGTGCTCGGCCGTCCGGGGCGAGCTGGTCCTCGGCAGCTGGCTAGGTAGACTGGTCTACCCAGTCGCGGTGGCGAGGAGGTTGCGGTGGTCGATGCGGGTGCTCGGCAGAGCGCGCGCGAGCGGTTGCTCGCGGCGGCGGCGCGCCGCTTCTACCGGGACGGGGTGTCCGCGACGGGGATCGACGCGATCACCACCGAAGCCGGTGTCGCGAAGATGAGCCTGTACAACAACTTCTCCTCCAAGGCGGACCTGGTGCGCGCCTACCTCGAAGCGCGGCACGAGGAGTGGCGGGAGTTGCACCGGCGGCGGCTGGCGCGGGCCGCGGACGCGCGCGGCCGGGTGCTCGCCGTCTTCGACGCGTACGCGGACCACGCGGAACTCGCCCACGAGCACGGGTTCCGCGGCTGCGGGCTGCTCAACGCGGCCGCCGAGCTGCCCGCCGGGCACGACGGCCGGGCGGTGGTGCGCAGGCACAAGGAAGAGGTCGAGTCGCTGCTCTCCGACGCCCTCGGCGAGCAGCTGCCCGACCGGCCCGAGGACGCGCGCGCCGCCGCCGAACACCTGGCGTTCCTGCTCGAAGGTGCGATGGCCCGCGCCGGGCTCGAAGGCGACGGGGAACGGCTGCGGCACGCGCGGACGATGGCGGCGGACCTGGTGGGCCGGCTGTGAGCCGCAACGGCAGCTCGCTCGGAGTGGTGGCCGTGCTGCTCGCCTCGGTGCTGTGGGCGACCACCGGGACCGCGGCGAGCTTCGCACCCGACGTGGGGCCGCTGGCGATCGGGGCCGTCGCGATGGGCACCGGCGGCCTGCTGCAAGCACTGGTCGCCGGCCCGCGCCTGGTGCGCGGGGCCCGGCTGCTGCGCGCCCGGCCGGGACCGGTGCTGCTGGGCGCGGTGGCGGTCGCCGTCTACCCGCTGGCGTTCTACAGCTCGATGCACCTGGCCGGGGTCGCCGCGGGCACCGTGGTGTCGATCGGGTCGGCGCCGCTGGCGTCCGCGCTGGTCGAGCGCGTGGTCGACGGGCGGCGGCTGAGCCGCCGCTGGCTGCTCGGCGCGGGGCTCGGGTTGTCCGGGACGGTGCTGCTGTGTGCCGCCGAAGGCGGCGCGGCCGCGGTCGCGCCCGGGTGGGGGAGCGCGCTGGGCGTGGTCCTCGGCCTGGTGGCCGGGGGCACCTACGCGACGTACTCGTGGGCCGCGCACCGGCTGATCAGCGGCGGTGTCTCGTCCGCGGTGGCGATGGGCGGCATCTTCGGGCTCGGCGGGGTGCTGCTGCTGCCGGTGCTGGTCGCGACCGGGGCGCCGTTGCTCGCGTCGGCGACGAACGCGGCGGTCGGGGTCTACCTGGCGCTGGTGCCGATGTTCCTGGGTTACCTGCTGTTCGGCTGGGGGCTCGGGCACATCGCCGCGAGCACCGCGACCACGCTGTCGCTGCTGGAACCGGCGGTCGCCGCGGTGCTCGCCGTGCTCGTCGTCGGGGAACGGCTGCCCGCCGCGGGCTGGGTCGGCATCGCCCTCGTCCTCGGCTGCCTCGTCGTGCTCACCGCCCCGACGCCCGGAACCCGCCCGCGGCTCGTCACCGGGCGACGCCGGGCGGCGCACCCGGCCCCGGCCCCGGCAGCGGAGGACTGAACGCGGACCCGCGTCCGGCGGATCGGGTGTCCATCGTGGACGGACGCGCCGAGGTCCGGCCCAGGGGCGGGATTCCGCCTCCCGAACCGGACCTCGGGTGTGGATCGGGCGATCAGGAGCGGACGGTGATGACCGCGTCGAGTTCGACCAGCGCCCCTTGCGGGAGCGTCGGTGCGGGCAGGGCGGTGCGGGCGTGCCTGCCCGCGTCGCCGAGCACGTCGATCAGCAGCCGGGAGGCGCCGTCGACCACCTCGGGCTGCTGGATCGCGTCCGGGGTGCTGTTCACCCACGCGTTCAGCTTGAGCACCCGCACCACGTTCTCCAGCCCCACCGCGTCGTCGACCCGCGCCAGCAGGTTCAGCGCGCTGACCCGAGCGGCGGCCACCCCGGCGGCCACGTCGGCGTCCGCGCCGAGCCGCCCGCCGAGGACCTCGCCGGCGGCGGTGCGGGAGATCTGCCCGGACACGTGCAGCAGTTCCCCGGACAGCACTGCCGGTTCGTAGGCGTACTTCGGCGGGCCGAGCACCGGCAGTTCCAGGGACAGCTCGGCGAGCCTGCTGCGGACGGCGCTCACCACTTGCTCACCACGTAGGTCCGGTCCGCGCCGATGTACCAGAGGTCTTCGGTGCCGATGGCCACGTCGTCGTACCGCCACGGGATCTCGGCGGCGCCGAACGAACCGACCCGCAGCACGTGCTCGTAGCCGGGGCGCAGCTCGTTCGCGAACGATTCCTGCTTGCCCATCAGGTGCCCGACGTTGCGCTTGCGGTACTCGGTGTTGAAGTCGACCTCGGTGCCGAGCACGCCGATCTCGCGCATCCGGTCCAGGTGCGGCGCCAAGTACTCCAACGTGCCCTCGTGCACGTCCTGGCACACCACGCCGGGGCGCAGCTGCCCGATGATGCCCTCGCGCACCACGTCGAAGAAGAACGCGTACGCCTCCTTCGCGCCCGCGGTGCGCGGCAGCGAACGGGCCATGTCGGAGGTGGCGACGGTGACGCCGCCCGCCACGATCCGCACGCCCGCGTCGAGCTGGATGCAGGTGGTGTCCCGGTTGATCGGGAAGTCCACCGGCGGCCCCGGGAACAGCATCCGGTTCGACGAGTGCAGGTTGGTGAAGTACGGCTCGATGCCGAACGGGATGTCGCGCTCGGTGCGGAACTCGACGATCTTGTCGAGGTAGACGGCGTAGATGTCGAGCTCGGTGAACTCGCGGCCCTCCTCGATGCCCCGCTCCGCCCAGGCCAGCGCGGCTTCGATGGCGAACACGCTGGTCCGCGCGGCGATGATCTGGAACGCGAGGTCCTCGTGGTCCCGGACGTCGCGCCAGTGCCCGAGCGCCGCGGAGACGCCGACGAGCTCGCTGCCCGCCCGCTCCAGCTCCTGGGCGAAGCCGATGCCGACGAACTCCTCCTCGACGCCGACGCGCGGGCCGGGGCTCAGCTCGGCGACCGCGGCCCCGAACGAGTCGTACCGGCCGACGGGCGTGCCGGGCAGCCCGGAGGTGCCTTCCGGGGCGAGCACGAGGAGGCGCCCGGCGGCGGGCAGCCACACGGCGACCGCTCCGGCCGGCTGCTCGTGCCCGGTGACCTCGGTGTGGTTGGGGGTGGCGGCCAGCAGCACCGCGTCCAGCGCGCGCTCGGTGGCCAGTTCGGTCAGCGCCGCGTACCGGGTGTCCGTGCCGTCGGGGATCTCCGCGGCGAGCCCGTCGAGGTGCTCGACCCCGTCGATGAGCTTCTCCGCGACCCGCGCGCCCTCGGACCGCCATTCGGCGAACCGGGCCAGCACGGATGCGGTGTCCACCTCGTGGGCGACCACCGGTCGCGGCGTGGTGGCGTCGACGGTGACCTCCAGGGCACCGGAGGCGGTGAACGCCCGGTGGTGGGCCAGCACGACGTCCGCGGCCAGGTGCACCCGCCCGTCCCCGGCGAGTTCGGCGACGAGCTCCGGCAGCGAACCCGCCACCCGGGTGCCTTCGACGACCCGCGGATCGATCGTCACCCACGGGGCGTAGAAGCGGATCTGCTCCGCGGGCACGCCCGCCGACAGCGCGTTGCCCTGCTCCTGCTGGCGCACCAGCAGGTGGCGCTCGCCGTCGCGCTCGGCGATCAGCGGGCTCACCAGCGGGTGCGAGTCCAGGCGGATCGCGGAGAACAGCAGGCTGCGCCGGGCGTCGAGCCCGTAGTGCTGCTCGACCAGTGCCTCGTCCGCGGTGAGGTGCAACATGTGTTCCTCCTGGGTGGTGATCAGCTGATGCCGGTGGTGACGCCGATGTGCGACTCGATCTCGGTCGCGTACTCGGAGAAGGCGGGGGAGAAGCGGTGCTCCTTGCCGCGCGGCCGCGGCAGGTCGACGTCGACGTCGGCGACGATGCGGCCCGGTTTGCCGCCGACCACGACGACGCGATCGGCCAGCCACACCGCTTCCGGGATGCTGTGCGTGACGAACAGGACGCTGCACCCGGTGTTGCGCCAGATCCGCTGGATCTCGAAGTTCATCGAGTCCCGGGTCATGGCGTCGAGCGCGCCGAACGGTTCGTCCATCAGCAGCAGCTCGGGCCGCGACACGAGGGCGCGGCAGATGGCGACGCGCTGCTGCATGCCGCCGCTGAGCTCGTAGGAGTAGCGGGTGGCGCGGTCGCCCAAGCCCACCATCTCCAGCAGCTCCCGCGCGTAGTCCTCGGCCGCGCGATCGCGGGTGCCGCGGAACTCCAGCGGCAGCAGCACGTTGTCGAGGTTGTTGCGCCAGGGCAGCAGCACCGGGCTCTGGAACACCATCGCGATGTCCTCCAGCCCTTCCTTGATGGGGCGCCCCTTCACCAGGATCTCGCCCTCGGTGGGGTCCTGGAGCCCGGAGATGGTCTTGAGCAGGGTCGTCTTGCCGCTGCCGGACTGGCCGACGATGGAGACGAACTCCCCTGGCCGCACGCGGAAGTCCATGCCGCGCAGGACGGTGTTGTGCTGCCCGTCCCGCGACCGGAAGGTCTTGCCGACGTCGTTCACCGAAATCGCGTATTCGTGGCTCATCTGGCTCTCCGTCACGGCGTTGGGATCGCTTGGCCGCGGTGCAGCGGTTCGAGGTAGTCGTTGCTGTAGACGTCGGCGGGGGTGAGGTGCGAGTCCGGGCTGAGCCCGAGGAAGTCCCGCGCGACGTCGATCATCTGCTGGACGCCCGCGTCGTCCATCTCGCCGTAGGCGTCGCCCGCGCCCCAGTTCAGCTCGCACTGCTCGTCGATGGCGAGCACGACGGTGCGGTCCTCGTACCCGCTGACCTCCTCGCCGAAGTCCTGCGCGGCCTGCTCCGGGTGGTCGCACGCCCAGAGGAAACCCCGCTGCATCGCGCGGTTGAACCGCTTCACCTGGTCCGGGTGGGTGCGCAGCTTCTCGTCGGAGGCCACGATGCCGTTGCCGTACAGGTCGATGCCCAGGTCGGACCACTTCAGCACGGTGGCCTCCCGGTCCAGCGCGTCGAGCGTCGGCTGGTCGGAGACGTAGAGCGCGAGGTTCGCGTCCCACTGCCCGGCGACCAGGCCGGGCATCTTCGCGGCCCCGGTGGCGTGCACGACGTTCACATCCTCGACGGCCATGCCGAGCTTGCTCAGCGCGTACGGCCACATCGCGGTCATCGCCCCGGTCGCTTCGGTGGCGACGGTCTTGCCCCGGAGGTCCTGCCAGTCGTCGATGCCGGTGCCCGCGAGCGCGATGACCGCGTAGGCGGAGCGCGCCTGCACCAGGTTGACCTGCTTGACCTCGGCGCCCCGGCCCTGGCTGAGCACCGAGGAGCCGTAGTCGGCCCAGCCGAAGTCGACCTTGCCGGTGTCGACGGCGGTGACGGTGTTGGTGGAGCCGGAGCCCGGCATGACCTCCAGGTCGATGCCCTCGGCGGCGAAGAAGCCGCGTTCGACGGCGGACACGAACGGCGCGTGCTTCGGCAGCCAGCTGACGTCGAGCATCAGCGACATCCGCTCCCGCCCGGTGTCGGCGCCGCAGGACACCAGCGTCAGCAGCGCCAGCACCGAGCCCAGCGCGAGCAGCGTCCGCGGCCTCATCGGGTGTGCTGCTTCCACGGGACGAGCTTGCGCCCGGCGAGGTCGACCAGGAAGAACAGCACCAGCGCGATCGCGGCCAGCACGATGAACGCGGCGAACATCGACGGCAGGTCGATCTGGCTGTTCGCCAGCATGATCACGTAGCCGAGGCCCTTCGACCCGGCGATGAACTCGCCGACGACCGCGCCGCCGACGGCCAGCGAGATGGAGATCTTCGCGCCGGAGAGGATCGACGGGATCGCGTGGATGAACTCGATCTTCGTCATCTTCTTCCACTGCGAGGCCTTGTTGATCCGCGCCAGCTCCTGCAGCTCGTGCGGCACCGAGCGCAACCCGTCGTAGGTGTTGATCACCAGCGGGAAGAACGCGATGGCCATCGCCACGAACGCCTTCGACTCGAAGCCGAAGCCGAACCACACGATGAACAGCGGCGCCAGCGCCACCTTCGGCACCGTGTCGATCGCGATCAGCGCCGGGTACAGGAAGCTGCGCACCGTCGTCGAGTAGTGCAGCGCCGCCCCGCACAGCACGCCCAGGGCGGTGCCGAGCGCGAACCCGGCCAGCGCCTCCTGCACCGTGATGAACGTGTTCTCCGCGAAGTAGCCGGGGCGTTCGGCCAGTTCCACGAACGCGGAGAGCGGGCCGACCATCAGGTACTCCGGCGGGTCGAAGACCCGCACGGCGATCTCCCACAGCGCGAACAGCCCGACGATGCCCGCGACGGCCTTCGCGGCGGCCAGGACGGACTCCCGGTCCGGGCCGCGGCGGCGCCGCGCGGGTGCGGCGTCGGGGGCGCCCCGTTCGTGCTGATCGGGGCGCCCCGTGCCGGGCGGGTCGAGCACGGACCGGCCGGTCTCCGGGGGCGGGGGTGGAGTCATGCGTTCCTCACAGCGTTGGAAGGTGCACGGAGCGGGGGCAGGGCCGGGTTCCGCGTCGACGCCCGGCCCCGCGGCTCAGGGGGCGAGCGTGCGCGACACCGCGATCACCTCGGACAGCAGCGCGCGCTCCTGCTCGTCCAGGTCGGTCAGCGGCGGCCGCACCGGGCCCGCCGGGTGGCCCGCCAGGTCCAGGCCCGCCTTCACGATGCTCACCGCGTAGCCCGGGCTGCGGTCCCGGATCGCCGTGTACGGCAGCACGACCTCGTCGAGCAGCCGCCGCACCCGCGGGCGGTCGCCCGCGCGCACCGCCGCGTAGAAGGCCAGCGCGAACTCCGGCAGGAAGTTGAAGATCGCCGAGCTGTAGGTGGTGACGCCGAGCTCCAGGTAGGGCAGCGCGAACGTCTCCGCGGTCGGTAGCCCGCCGATGTAGACGAGCCGGTCGCCGAGCCGCGAGTGGATGCGGGTGATGTTCTCCAGGTCTCCCACGCCGTCCTTGAACCCGATCAGGTTCGGGCAGCTGTCGGCGAGCTCCGCGACCGCCTCCGCCGTGTACACCGCGTTCGCCCGGCTGTAGATCACCACGCCGAGCGAGGTCGCCGCGCACACCGCGCGCACGTGCGCCACCAGGCCCGCCGCGGACGCCTCGGTCAGGTAGGGCGGGAACAGCAGCACGCCGTCCGCCCCGGCGGCCTCCGCGTCTTCGGCGAACGCCACCGCCTGAGCGGTGCCGTGCCCCGCCGGGGCCAGCACCGGGGTGCTCTCCGGGGCGCTCTGGACGGCGGCGCGCACGACCCGGCCGACCTCGGACGGGGTGAGCGAGAAGAACTCGCCGGTGCCGCCCGCCGCGAACAACCCCGCCACGTCGTACTTCGCCAACCGGGCGATGTTGTCCCGGTACGCGGCCTCGTCGAACTCGAGATCATCGGTGAAGTGGGTGACCGGGAACGACAACAGCCCCGAACCGAGGCGGTGGGCGAGCTCGCTGGGAGCGATGGCCGGCATGTGCGTTCCTCCTGGCTGACAGCGGACTGCGATTGCAGGTGAGCGTAAGGAGCAGCGACCGATCCCGTCCAAGACTTGTTTCGCATCGAGTGATGCGTGGATTGGATCGGTGAGCACGCTCGGTGCAGGTCCGCGGCCCGCCCTTCCTCCCATCGGCACGAGCCCCGGCGAACGGGGCCCGGCCCGGCAGCACCGGATCGCGGGTGCAGGTCAGGTCGTGCCGGATCCGGGATCGCAGGCGGAGGCCGGGCCGCGCCGGGGGAATCGCGGCGGCTCAGTCGAGCCGGGGTCGGAGCCCCGGTCGAGCCGGGTTCGGAGTAGCGGGCGGAGCCTCGGTCGAGCCGGGGTCGGAGTCGCGAAGGGGCTCGGCGGCGCGTTTCCCCGGCCGCTCCGCTCGGTCGTGCGTTACCCCCGCAGCCCGGCCCGGACGTCAGAGCTCGCGCCGCCAGATCCGATCGTCGTCGACCCGGTCGCCGAGCGTGAACGTGCAGCGCCCGACCTCCGCGAACCCGTACCGCCGGTAGAACCGCTTCGCCCGCTCGTTGTGGTCGAACACCGTCAGGTAGATCTCCGGAGCCCGCCGCGCGGCGGCGGTCCGCAACGCCCACTCCATGAGCTCGACGGCCACCCCGCGACCGTGCCACTCCGCGAGCACGTAGATCTGCTGCAGCTCAACGGCGCCCGGCGCGGGGTCCACCGCGGGCGCCCGCAACGGCGTCACCTTCGCGTACCCGACGGGCGCCGACCGGTGGAACGCCACCAGCCACCGCACGTCCGGGTTCCCCAGATCCCGATCCATCGACCCACCGGGCCCGTAAGCCTCGTCGAGGAACACCCCGAACGGCCCCGCGTCGTACCGCGCCCCGAACGTCGCGGCGAACGACTCCCGGGCCATCGCCCGCAACGCCGCGTGCTCGCCGACCTCGGGAGCGGAGTAGGTGATCTCGTTCGAGCGCAGTGCCACAGCGGTCTCCTCCACCACGGAAGACGCCCTTGGCCGGAAACAGGAACCCGAGCGTGACAGGCCGAACCCGCTGCAGCGCCCCTCGAACTCCCACCGGAACCCTACAGCGCTTCGGGGCGCCGCTGATCTGCTGCCGACCCCGTCGGTCGCGTTGAAGCCGGAGTTTCCGGGACGACGGGGCCTGTTCGACACGAGTACCGGGGGCGGCCAGCCATGAACCACCGGTCAGTTGCCGTCGTCTTCGGTCACCTCCGAGCCGCATGTGCTCCAAGAACACGACTAGGAGCCAGGCAGTTCTTCGGTGGCGTGTGCTGCGCCGGTCGGGTCTCCTGCTTCGCCTCGCCAGAAAGCGAGGTTGTTGCGGGTGGTCAGGGTGTCCGGGTGGTCGGGGCCGAGTATCCGGGTGTAGTCGGTGAGTAGTTCTTCGAAGGCGTGTGCTGCGCCGGTCGGGTCTCCTGCTCTGCCTTGCCAGGAGGCGAGGTTGTTGCGGGTGCCCAGGGTGTCCGGGTGGTCGGGGCCGAGTATCCGGGTGTAGTCGGTGAGTAGTTCTTCGAAGGCGTGTGCTGCGCCGGTCGGGTCTCCTGCTTCGCCTTGCCAGGAGGCGAGGTTGTTGCGGGTGGTCAGGGTGTCCAGGTGGTCGGGGCCGAGTGTGTGGTGGGTTTGATCGTGGAGGTGGTGGAAGTAGGTGGCGGCGTGGGCGACAAGCCCGGTTTCGCCAAGGCTGCTGCCTGCGCGGAAGAGGACGCTATGGGCGTCTGGGTGCCACAGATGGGCGACGGTGTGGGTGTGGAGGTGGTCGGTGTTGGCGCGGAGTGCCTGGCTTTGAGCGGTATCGCGTTCGATTTCGGGCCAGATTTCGAGCAGTGCGTCGGCGGCGTGGGCGAGCGTTGCGCTGTGGTCTTCGGGGAAGGTCTCGCGGGTGGCGCGCTGCACGAGAGCGTGGACTCGCACGGTGCGGTAGCGGTCGGTGTGGTCGATATCGGCCAGGCTGAGTCTCCGGAGGTTCTGCAGCGCGTCGGCGACGCGATCCGCCTCAACAGCGCCCGGGTCCTCTAACGCGTCAGCGAGGTGGGCTTGCACCGCAGCAGTGGTGAAGACGTCCCCTGGAATGCCGTTGGGATCGAGCACCGCCGCCAGTTGCAGCAACGGACGGGCCAGTCCCGCGGGGCTGAGCTGGTTGGCCCAGTCGAGGGACAGTGACCATGTAGCGGCCACGGTGTCCTGGTGGTCATCGGGGAGGCTGCCGGTTTCGGGCAGCAACTGGGCCAGTTGCCGACGGCGGTCGGCTAGGCGTCGCCGGTAGTCGGCGCAGGTGAGATTCCGGTCGAGAAGGTACGCCGTGGCCTGGGCCAGTGCGAGGGGCAGGTAACCGAGATCATCGGCCAGTTCCGCCGCCCCCTCGGCTAGTTCCGGCCTGTCGGTGAGCTTCGCACGGATGTAGCCGACAGCTTCGGACGAAGTGAACAGCCCGACTTTGATCAGGTGACGATGATGAGCGGCGAGGCTGGCGTCTTGGCGGTGGGTGGTGACCACGACTCGGCCGATGAAGCGTTGCGGCGGCCATAGATCACGGAGGTCGCCGGGGTCGTGGAGATCGTCGAGCACGATCAGCCAGGGCCGGTCGGTTTCCGCGAGCCATTCGAGGAACCGTTGGCTCGCACGGTCCTCATCGCCGTCTCCGCGAGTGAGTCCGATCTTGGTCGCGGCGGTGGCGTAGCTGGACACGATCGCCTCGCGGGAGCTCGCAGTGATCCACGCCAGTAGATACACCCCTGGGCAGCCCAGTGATGTTCGGCGAACTGCGCGGCCAGCTGCGTCTTGCCCACTCCGCCGAGGCCGGCCAACACCTGGGTGAGCACCGTGGTCTCGCCCGCCCCGGCGACATCGGTCAGTTCCGCACTCGACGCCCGATACTGGAAACAGTCCGCCGGCAGCGGCACCACCCCCACCCGGCACGGCCACGCCACCGGCTCGGTCGGGTGGACTTGCGTGGTCTGGTAGACATCCCGCACCTGGCCGGCTTGAACCACGCTTTCGCCGGTGCCGCTGAAGTCGTTGCGGGTCTTCGCGTCCTCCACCACGCCGATCAGTGTGCCGCAACACACGATCAACCACGGCCAAATCCACCGAGCCAGCGCAACGAGACGTCACTTCCCGGCCTTCTGTGAGACGCAACCACCAGCAGGCGAGCCACGACGCCCGGTGACGGGCCCCTGCCCACGGGAGTGGCCAAGGCGACCACCCTGTCCTCCCAGCCACACCGGCTTTGGAAATGTGTCCCAAGCCCGCCATTGCCCGGGCGACGGATGCTCGTGACCGATCTCTTCGACGACCCCTGCGCGGTTCCCGGCCGCCTGCCTTCCTTCTGCGCCCCCGACTTGGCCGGGGGCTCGCATACAGCTGGCAGGGGGCCCCGCAGGGGCCGCCCTTGATGAAGAAAAGAAACTCTGAACACGAGCACCCTGGGGCACTGGCTTGGGACTAGAGCTGGTGCAGCTTGGCGATGACGTCGCCGGCGCAAGCGGGAGACCGCTGAGCAGATCATCAGCCGGGAGGACTTCCGCCGGAAGCTGTGCCCGCGGTGCCCGACTACTATCGCTCCCTCGTCGCTGTGGCCGGTGGTGCTGGGCTTCGGTGGGGCGAGGTCGTCGGTCTCTGCCCGGACGCTCTTGACCTGGAAGCGGGAACGCTGAGCGTGATCCGGACGGTGGTGGAGGTCAGCCGGAACACCTCGTTCAAGCCGTTCCCGAAGTCCAGCGCGGGAAGGCGATCGGTGCCGTTGCCTCCTTGGCCGGCCCGGCATAGTCGCGACCACTTGCGGGAGTGGCCTCCATCGAGTGAGCGTGCACCGGTTTTCGCGAACATGGCGGGAAAACCGCATCGGCGGACGCTGTTCCGCTCCCGGGTGCGGCGGCCTTCGCTCGTGCTGGCAGGACTGCTCGGTCAAGTCACCGAGGAGGACGGCGGTTTCGTCGCGATTTGGCTGGACGCGGCAGGGGAGGGGCGTACGGAGAAGCGCCGGACACATAGCCAGGCCGTGAAGGTCGCTGCCGCGAATGCCGGGGAGGGACTGCGTTTCCACGACTTGCGGCACTCCTACGCGACCTGGTTGGTGGACGACGGTGTTCCGGTGAACATGGTTCAGCGCGTCCTGGGACATGAACGGTCCTCGGCCACCCCGGACCTCTACACCCGGCGGACGGATGGAGGGGATCGCATGCTGCGTGCGCTCACCGATGAGGCTGACGACGGGCTCGGGCCTCGCTGACCGCGTGCTGACCCTTCGGGCCGGGCAAAGCGAAACGGCCAGGTCCGAGATTCCCTTTCGGGTCTCTGACCTGGCCGTTTTCTTGTGGGCGATACTGGGATCGAACCAGTGACCTCTTCGGTGTGAACGAAGCGCTCTCCCCCTGAGCTAATCGCCCGGTGCCGCCGTTCCCGGCGACATGGAGAACTCTACAACACCCGTTTCAGGGCCCGAGCAGGGGGGGAGGTCAACCACGGCCAGTCGACTCCGAACCAGCGTCCGATGGTGGCGTACATGCCCAGCAACCAGAGGGTCAGGACGACGACGATGCCGGTCAGGGCGGCGATGCCGAGCTTGACGGTCCAGTGCTGGCGGGAGACCCAGTTGCTCCAGCGGCGGTAATGGCGCTTGGTGAAGACGTTCACCTGGTGCGCCCAGTGGAACTCGGTGGCGAGGATGCCGAGCCCGGCGAACACGATGAGCCAGCCGGGACCGGGGTAGGGGATGGCGATGATGCCGACGATGAGCACCAGGGTGCCGAAGGCGCCGAGCCCGACCCGGTAGGTCGTGTTGAGCGTCGGGTTGGCGCGGATGCGTTCGCGGCGGGCGCGGAGCGCACGTCGCAGCCGGTGGAGCCTGCGGCGGGGCTGCGGGGCATCGCGCGGGGAGTCGTCGGCTCGGGCCACGTCGGTCTCGCTCGCTCCCGGTTCGGCTGTCCTGCTCAGAGTCCACCTGCCACGTCGTGTCGGGCGCCTGCGCGGCCCGGCGGGGCTGTGATCTGCGGGTTCGCCGCAGCGCGTCCGCGGATGCGGCGCGGCGCCGGGTCGCGGGACCAGGATACGGGCCGTGCTCCCGGCGGCCCGGTCGGCGCAGGTCCGAGAAGGGTTGCGCGGGCCGACAGAATGTGACGTGCGTCATGACGTGGTTTTTCCCAGTTCTGGCACCGGGATCGGCCGCGCCGCTTCGAGCCTGGTCACACTGTGGCACCGCTCTCCTCGACCGGGTGGCGGCCAGGCGTGAGGGCTTCCGCGTCCGGATGTCGGGGTTAGTCCGTCTCGGCGAACGCTCGTGGCGAGTGTCTCAGCACGACCCGCGGAAACCCCTGTGGGCGCAGGCTCATCGCCTATCCTGGAAACCGTGCCCGGCAGCGGCGGAGCGGGAGTTCGACGACGGTGCCGGAAGCGTTGTGGGGATGGTCCGACCGGTGCTCCGGACGGCGCCGGGAACCGGTGCCGATGACTCGGACCGATGTTCGATCGGGGGGTGCGATGTGGCCACGCTGCGCAGTTCACCGACCGCGTTCCGAAGTTCAGTATGCCCCGACCGGGTGATGTAAGGCCCGGTGGCGAGCAGATGACCCCGCAGAGGCGTCACAACTGTGTTGCTCGGTCGATAAGCGGACCGGGAGGGAGTTAGGAAGGCGAGGACGATGCGAAACGATCACGTGACACTCCGTTCGACGGCGGTGTTCGATCTGCTGGCCCCGCAGACGCCGGCCGTGCCGGTCCAGGTCGAACTGCGCTACGACACCCGCGACCCCTACGCGGTCGTGGCCGCGTTCCGCACCGGTCGTGCCGGTTGGGTCGAGTGGGTGTTCGCCCGCGACCTGCTCGCGGACGGGCTCATCGCGCACGCCGGTGAGGGGGATGTGAGCATCCGGCCCGCGGTGGACGACCCCGAGGTCGTCGCGATCGAGCTCAGTTCGCCGTCGGGGCACGCGGTGTTCGAGGCCTCGGCGCAGGAGCTGGCGGACTTCTTGGACCGCACCTACGACGTCGTGGTCCCCGGGAACGAGAACCTGTGGGTCAACGTCGACGACGCGCTGACCCGGCTGCTGCCGCACGACCTGTCCTGACGATCACGCCCGTGACCTGCGCGGTCCGGCTCGGCGCGGACCGGCGCGGGCGGCGATCGACCCCCCTTTGATCGCCGGGGGCGGCGTGGTCTAAAGTTCTCCGTGCAACGCGGCGGTGACTCCGGAGCCGAGCCGGAGAGTTCACCGCGGTGCACGCGGATGTAGCGCAGCTGGTAGCGCATCACCTTGCCAAGGTGAGGGTCGCGGGTTCGAGTCCCGTCATCCGCTCTGGGAAACCGATCGGGTCGAACTCGGGTTTCCGGGTATCGGCACCCGGTCGCTCGGAGTCCGGCCCAGCGCCCCAACCCGGCGGAGTGGCCGAGTGGCTTAGGCAAGGGCCTGCAAAGCCCTGTACGCGGGTTCGATTCCCGCCTCCGCCTCGCGCGATTAGCTCAGTGGGAGAGCGCTACCTTGACACGGTAGAGGTCACTGGTTCAATCCCAGTATCGCGCACCAGATTCCCGTAGCGCGCACCAGCGGTTCCGAGCCCCTGTCGGTCATCACCGGCAGGGGCTTTCGCACGCCCGGGCGCCCCGGCCTCGGGCGCGGAGTGCTCAGGGGGACTACTCGCGGTCGGTCGCGTCGGCGGTGTCCCGCCCGCCGGGGTGGCGGTGGCGCCACGTCCAGAAGACCGCGCAGGACACCAGCGCCCACGCCGCGAGCACGAGGAAGGGCTGGGCGTGCTGGTACTCGCCGAAGTAGACGGCGGTGTGCTGGGCGTTGACCGAGGCGCCCGGCGGCAGCCAGCGGCCGATCCAGCCGAGGACCGACGGCAGCAGCGGCCAGGACACCGCCCCGCCGGACGAGGGGTTGCCGATCAGCACCATCAGGCCCCAGGTCGGCAGCATGGCCCAGCGCCCCAGCAGGGTGTTGAACATCGTGAACACCATGCCGGACGAGAACATGGTGAGCGCCAGGATGAACCACGACTCCACGAACGGGAACGAGACCGCGCCGAGCAACCAGTCCACGGTCGCCGTGATCGAGAAGCCGCCGAGCAACGCGTAGGCCGCGGTGAACCCGATCCGTTCGAGCGGGTCGAGCCGCCGCGCGTGCACGCTGAGCTGGATTGCCCCGACGAAACCGATGATGACGGCGGCCAGCGACACGTAGAAGAGGGCGAGCCCGCGCGGATCGCCGCGCTGCAGCGGCTTGAGGTCCACCACCGTGACCGGCACGCCGATCGACGCGCCGACCCGGGGTCCCGCGCCGGCGAGGACCTGCGCCACCGTCGAGCCGGCGGCGCCGGCGACGTCGAGCCGGATGCCGCCGTCCTGTCCGCTGAGGATCGCCAGGACCTTCTGCTGCTCGACGGCGGCGACGGCCTCGGCGTGCGAGGCGAAGCGGTGGAGTTCGATCCCGGCGTCCAGCGCGTCTTCCATCCCGGCGACGAACCCGGCCTGCGGGGGCGGGGCGGGGCCGTCGACCACCGCGGCCGGGATGCGGTGCGGAGTGGGATCGGCCATGGCGAACGTGTACGTCCCGGCGAACAGGCCGGCCGCGGCGGCGAGGATGAGGACCAGGACGGTCGCGGGCAGGAACGGCGAGTTCCGGAACGCCGTCCACGGACCGTGCCTGCGCTCGCTCACGTCGTCACTCCAGGTCGGATGGTTGCTTCGGGCCGGGCGGTGGAGTCCGGGCCGGTGCCGCGCGGGATCAGCGGGTCACCGGCGGTCCGTAGGTGGGCTGCCACATCGCGTCCTGCACGGCTTGGACGAGGTTGTCGGGTTCGGTGGTGGCGACGCCCTCCTGGACGGCCGCCGCCGCGACCGCGACGGCGACGGCGGCCGACGAGGCGCGCAGGTTCCGGACCGGGGGCAGCAGCGAGGCGCCTGGTTCGGAGACGTCGGTCTGGTCGGCGACCGCCTTCGCCGCCGCCAGCAGCATGCCGTCGGTGATGCGCCCGGCGCGGGCCACGACGGTGCCCAGCCCGAGGCCCGGGTAGAGCAGCGCGTTGTTGGCCTGCCCGATGGTGTGGGTGGTGCCCTCGTAGGTGACCGGGTCGACCGGGATGCCGGTCGCCATGAGGGCCTTGCCCCCGGACCACGGGATCGCCTGCTGCGGCAGCACCTCGATGCGCGAGGTGGGGTTGGACAGGGGCAGCAGGATCGGCCGGTCGACCCCGGCGCAGAGCGCTTCGACGACCTCGCGGGTGAACGCGCCGTGGGCGGTGGAGGTGCCGATGAGGATCGTCGGCCGGACCTGCCGGACCGTGCTGAGCAGGTCGATCTCGCCGTCGACGCGGTCGAAGTCGCGCGCCTGCTCCGCGGGCCGGGCGTAGGCGGACTGGTGCTCGGGCAGGCCGGCCATGTCGTCGGTGACCAGGCCGTGCTCGTCGACCAGCCACACGCGCGCTCTCGCCTGTTCCGGGGTGAGGCCGTCGCGGACCATCGCGGCCGAGATCTGGTCGGCCATGCCGGTGCCCGCGGTGCCCGCGCCGAAGACGACGAGCCGCTGCTCGGCGAACGGCTGCCCGGTCACCTGGAGCGCGGAGAGTACGGCGGCCAGGACGATGGCGCCGGTTCCCTGCAGGTCGTCGTTGAAGATGCGGCGGGTGCTCGCGTTGTCCACCAGGATGCGCCGGGCGTTGGCCGGGCCGAAGTCCTCGAAGTGCAGCAGTGCGCGCGGGAAGAGCTCGGTGGCGGTGGACAGGTACAGCTCGATGAAGTCGTCGTAGGCCTGGCCGGTCGTGCGGGCGTGCCGGTTCCCCAGGTACATCGGGTCGTTGAGCAGCAGCTGGTTGTCGGTGCCGACGTCGAGGTTCACCGCGAGCACCCGCCCCGGGTGGATCCCCGCGGCGGCCGTGTAGACGGCGAGCTTGCCGATGGAGATGTCCGTGCCGTTGACGCCCCAGTCCCCGATCCCGAGGATCTGCTGCGCGTCGGAGGCGACGATGAGGTCGACGTCCTCCGGCCCCAGCCCGAGGTTCTCGAAGGAGGCCGCCACGTCCTGCGGGCGGTCGATGGACAGGTACACCGCGCGGGACCGGCGGTAGTCGCGGCTCCACTGCTGGATCGCCTCGCCCACGGTCGGGTCGTAGACCACGGGCAGCAGCTCCGGCAGGTGGTCCACCAGCAGCTTGAAGTACAGCGTCTCGTTGCGGTCGTGCAACGTGTCCAGGTAGATGTACTTCGCCAGGTCCGTGGGTTGCCTGCCGAGCTGGGCGTAGGCCCTGGCCGCTTGCTGGTCGAGGGTCTCCACCGCCGACGGCAGCCGGCCGGTCAGCCCGAGCTCGGCGCGTTCGGCCGGGGTGAACGCGGTGCCGCGGTTGTGCAGCGGGTCGCGCAGCGCGGTCGGAATCCTGGCCACGGCTCCTCCGTTCCCTCGCGGAAGTGGAGGCTCGGGGGGCCCGCGACCTGCGCGGACGTGCCACCGCGGACGACGTCCGGCCCCCTCGGGCCACGCTAGCGCCCGGTGACCGGACCGGCACGGCCCGCGGGCAGGGGCCGTACCGGCCGGGGCGGTCAGTCGACGACGATGTCGCCGGACCGGCTGGGGATCGCGTCGAGCGCGGCGACGGTCTGCTCGTCGAGGACGAGGGATCCGGCGGCCACGTTCTCCTCCAGGTGCGCGAGGGTGGCGGTGCCGGGGATGAGCAGCACGTTCGGCGCGTGCTGCAACAGCCAGGCGAGGCCGATCTGCGCGGGCGTGGCGCCCAGGGCGCGGGCGGCGTCGAGGACGGCGGGCTCCTCGGTCACCTTCGGCATTCCGGCGAACGGGCCGCCGAGCGGGAAGTACGGCACCCACGCGATGCCCTCGGCCCGGCACAGCCGCAGCAGTTCCTCGTCGCCGCGGGAGAGCAGGCTGTAGGCGTTCTGCACGCAGGTGATGCCCGCGGGTAGCGCGCGCAGCAGCTCGTCGAGGCCGACGTTGCTGATCCCGAGCGAGCCGATCTTGCCCTCGTCGCGCAGCGCGATCATCGTCGCGAGCTGGTCGTCGAGGTCGACGCGCTGGTCGCCCTCCGCGCGCAGGCCGGGGCCGGTCTCCGCGCGGCGCAGGTTGACCAGGGCGATCTGCTCCAGCCCGAGGCCGCGCAGGTTCGCCTCCAGTTCGTCGCGCAGCTCCTCGGGGCGTTGCGCGAGGCGCAGCGGCAGCGGGCCGTCCGCGTCCGGGGTGGCGCCGACCTTGCTGGCGACCAAGGCGCCGTCGCCGACCGCGTCGCGGATGAGTTCGTTGGCGAGCCCGTGGCCGTAGAACTCGGCGGTGTCGATGTGGTCGACGCCGAGTTCGAGCGCTCGGCGCAGCACCGCACGGCCCGCAGCGCGGTCGTCGTGCAATCGTTCGAGCTGCATCGCGCCGTAGCCGACCCGGGCCACGGTGCGGCCGGCGAGTTCGGCGCGGCCGCCGGGGGTGGGTGTGGACGCTGACATGGGGGTTCCTGTCCGTGTGGGAAGATGGGGGGACGGAGGCGGAGGGGCCTCCGGTATGGCGACCGTAGCACGACCGGAGGAGCCTCCGCTTTGGTTGGATCCGAGAGACCCGCCCGCGCCGACGCGCGCCGCAACCGCGAGAAGCTCCTCGCGGCCGCGTCCGCCGCCTTCGCTGCCGGTGGCACCGTCTCCCTGGAAGCGGTAGCCCGCGAGGCGGGAGTCGGGATCGGCACCCTCTACCGCCACTTCCCGACCCGCGAAGCACTGGTCGAGGCCGTCTACGCCACCGAGCTCGACGACGTCGCGGGCAGTGCCGCCGCACTGCTCGCCGAACTCCCGCCCGACGCGGCGCTGCGCGCCTGGATGCGGCGGTACGCGGCCTTCGTCGCCACCAAGCGGGGCATGTTCGACACGCTCTCCGCGAGCTGGTCCGCCGGGAGCATGTCGGTGTCGACCACCCGGGAGCGGATCACCGGAGCCCTCGCGACCCTGCTCGAAGCCGGGGCGCGGGACGGGTCGCTGCGCGCGGACGTCGAAGCCGAGGACGTCCTCGCGATGCTGCTCGGCGCTTTCCACTCCGCCGTCGCGGAAGGGGCGCCGGAGCGGACCGACCGGGTGCTCGACCTGGTGCTCGACGCCGTGCGCCCCCGCTGAGACGAGTTCCACGGACGTGTGATCAGCGATACCTGGCGTTCCGCGTCCGAATTAGGTAAGCCTTACTAGCCGTGAGAAGGGGGCCGATCATCGGGACCGCAAGCGTGGACGCGAAGGAACGCGGAGGGACGTCGCGCGCACGCCGCCTCGTGCTGCGCAGGCAACGGGTGCGGGTGCTCATCGCCTCCCTGCTGCTGATGGGGCACCAGGCCTGCGAGGCGCTGGTCCCGCTGGCGATCGGGCTCGCCGTGGACGAGGCCGTGGCCACCGGCGAACCGTGGGCGCTCGTCCGGTGCGTGTGCGGGCTGGTGCTGCTGTTCACCGTACTGACCACCTGCTACCGCTGGTTCGCGCGGCTCGGCCGGGCCGCGGCGATCGACGAGTCGCACGCGCTGCGGGTCCAGCTGGCCGGCCGGTCGCTGCTGGGCTCCGGGACGCGCCGGAGGCACGGCGAGCTGCTGGCAATCGCCTCCTCCGACGCCGACCAGGTCTCCCGCGCGGTGATCTGGGTGGCCGGACTCGCCGGATCGATCTCGGCACTCGGCGTCAGCTGCGTCGTGCTGCTCGGCATCGACGTGCGGCTGGGCGCGCTGCTGATCGTGACGGCGGTGGTCACCACCCTCGGGCTGAACATGGTCTCGCCGATGCTGTCCCGCCGGGTCTCCGGGCAGCAGGACGGCCTCGCCGCCGCCTCCGCGCTCGCCACCGACCTGGTGACCGGGATGCGGGTGGTGCGCGGCCTCAGCGCGCAGGACGGCGCCGTCGCCCGGTACCGGGAGGTCAGCAGGCGCGCGGAAGCCGCCGCGATCCGCGCGGGCGTCGGGCGGTCGCTGCAGCTGGGGGCGACGGTGCTGGCCGGGACGCTGGTGCTGGCGGTGTCGGTGGGCGCCGCCGGGCTGCTCGCCGTCGAGCAGGTCATCACCGTCGGGTCCTTCGTCGCCGCCGTCGGCGCGGCCCAGTTCATCGCCGAACCGCTCTCCGCCGCCGGGATGTACCTGCAGATCGGAGCGGCCGCGCTGGCCAGCGGTCGGCGCGTCGACGCCGTCCTCGACGAGCAGGAAGACGCGGCGGGCGACACCGGGCCCGCGACCGGACCGCGCGTGGAGCTGCGGCTGGACCGGGGCGGCTGCACCGGCGTCGTCGCCGAGGGCCGCGACGTCGAGCGGATCCTCGAAGTGCTGCGCGGCGACCCGGCGGGCGCGCGCAACGGGCTCACCGTCACCTGGACCGGCGGCGAACCGGACGCGGTGCACGTCGAACCGCGGCAGGCGCAGCTGTTCACCGGGACCATCGCGGAGAACCTCGCGCTCGGCCGGGACACCGCGGGCGAACCCCGGCCCGCGCTGGTCGCCTCCGGCGCGGCGCCGTTCGTCGACGCGCAGCCCGACGGCCTCGACGAGCACGTGCGGGCCCGCGGGCTGAGCCTGTCCGGCGGGCAGCGGCAGCGGCTCGCGCTCGCCCGCGCGCTGCACGCCGACCCCGACGTGCTGGTGCTGGTCGACCCGACCACCGCGCTCGACTCGGTGACCGAGGAGGCCGTCGCCGACGGGCTGCACGCGCTGCGCCACGGCGACGGCGAACCCCGCACCACCGTCCTGATCACCACCAGCCCGGTGCTGCTCGCGCGCGCCGAGCGGGTGCGGTTCCTCACCGCGGGCGGGGAGGTCGTCACCGGCGAGCACCGGACCCTGCTGGACGAGCACGCCGACTACTACCGAAAGGTCGTGGGATGAGCGGGACCACTCGCGCACTTCCGCTCGCCGGCGCCGTCGAGGTGCGGCGCACCGTCGCCGCCTACCTGCGCCCGCACCGCGGGCTGTCCGCGGCGATGGTGGCGACGGCCGTGCTCGCGGCGCTCGCCGGGCTGGTCGCGCCGTGGGCGATCGGCGGGCTGGTGGACGGGGTGCTGGCGGGCACCACGCCGGCGGAGATCGTCGTGCGCACCGCCGTCGTCGCCGTCGCCGGCCTGCTCAGCGCGGTGCTCACCGCGGTCAGCGCCGCCCTCGTCGCGAAGCTCGGGCAGCGGGTGCTGGCCCGGATGCGGGAGGACACCGTCTCCGCCGCGCTGCACCTGCCGTCCGCGGTGATCGAGCGCTCCGGCCGCGGCGACCTGCTCAGCCGCGTCGGCGACGACGTGGCGGTGATCAGCCAGGTCGTCGCCGCGCTGCTGGCGCCGTGGATCACCGCCCTGCTGACGGTGGCCCTGACGATGGGCGGCCTGTTCGCGCTCGACCCGTGGCTGATGGTGGCGGGGATGCTGGCGCTGCCGGTGTACGGGTTCTCGCTGCGCTGGTACCTGCCGCGCGCCGCGCGCCGCTATTCCGCGGAGCGGGCCGCGTTCGCCGACCGGGCGGAGTCGCTGGTCTCCGCGCTGGAGGGGCTGCCCACGCTGCGCGCCTACGGCGCCGAAGCCGAGCACGTCGGGCTCGTGGAGCAGTCCTCGGACCGGGCGCGCGGGCTGTCCCGCAGCGTCGTGTGGTTCTCCACCCGCTGGGGCAAGTGGATGAACATCGCCGAGCTCGTCGGGTTGTCCGCCATCGTCGTCGCCGGGTTCGTGCTGGTCGACGTAGGTGCGGCGACCGTCGGCGCGGTCACCGCGGCGGCGCTGTACTTCCACCGGCTGTTCAACCCGCTGAGCCTGCTGGTGGCCAGCTTCGACCAGGTCCAGTCCGCGTTCGCGAGCCTGCAGCGCATCGTCGGCGTCCTCGGCATCCCGCACGAGCGGCCGGCCGGGACCCACGACGGCGCGCCCGCCGCGCTCGTCGCCGACGGGGTGACCTACCGCTACCCGGGTTCGGCGGAGCCGGTGCTGCACGAGGTGTCGCTGCGGATCGAGCCGGGGGAGACGATCGCGCTGGTCGGCGCGAGCGGTGCGGGCAAGTCCACGCTGGCGACGCTGCTGGCGGGACTGGTCGCGCCGGACGAGGGCACCGTCACCTTCGGCGGGAGCCCGGTGGCCGGGACGGGCGCGGTGCTGCTGGTGCCGCAGGAGGCGCACGTGTTCAGCGGCCCGCTGATCGAGGACCTGCGCCTGGCCCGGCAGGACGCGACGGAGGCGGAGGTCCGGCACGCGCTGGACGTCGTCGGCGCCGACTGGATCGAGGAGCTGCCCGAGGGCGTGCACACCGCCGTGGGCGAGCTCGGCCACCCGCTCGGCCCGGACCGGGTCGCGCAGGTGGCGCTGGCCCGCGCGCTGCTCGCCGACCCGGCCGTGGTGCTGCTGGACGAGGCGACGGCCGAGGCGAGCAGCCGCGAAGCCGGCCGCCTGGAGGACGCCGCGGCCGCGGTGCTGCGCGACCGCGCCGGGCTCGTGGTGGCGCACCGGCTGCGGCAGGCCGCGATCGCCGACCGGGTGCTGGTGATGGACGACGGGCGCGTCGTCGAGTCCGGCGCGCACGACGAGCTGCTCGCCGCGGGCGGGCACTACGCGCGGCTGTGGGAGGCCTGGAGCACGCCCCGTCCGGAGGCGAAGCTGGCCCTGGAGGGCTGAGGCCACTTCCTCGCTGCGAGATCGTTGTCAGCGGTGGTTCCGCTTCGGCGGCGGCGCTGCCCTCGCTGAGAACCCGCGGACGGCCCGGTTGATCGGGTGGTCGGCGGCTCAGCGGCTTCGCCGCAGGCAGAGCCGGTACGACGCTCCCGGGAACTGGCCGTCTCGGGCATCCCCGTGGGGATGGGGGATTCCGGTGTTCGTCCATTGTGGATCGGATCGGGCGGGGGCCCGTGCCGGTGAAAAGTGATATCACTGTGCTACCGTGTTGCCAGGAGAACGATCACCGACGTCAGGGGGACTCATGACCGTTCAACTCGAAGACCGCGAGACGGAGACCAGGCCGGTGCGGATGCCCGAATCCCCGGTCGTCGAACAGCAGGCGTTCCGGCTGCCCGGCGTGCTGATGGCCGTGCTCTCGCTCGTGCTGGTGCTCGGCGGTGCCGGGGTGCTGGTCCCCGGGCTCGCGGACGAAGCCGCCGCCCTGATCGCCACTGGGGTGGTGCTCGGCGTCGTCGGGCTGGTGCTCTCCGGCGGGCTCGTCGCCGTCGCGCCCGGTGAGGCGCGGGTGCTGCAGTTCCTCGGCCGCTACACCGGCACCGTGCGCCCGGCCGGGCTGCACTGGGTGAACCCGTTCAGCAGCAAGACGAAGGTCTCCACCCGGATCCGCAACCACGAGACCGCCGTCATGAAGGTCAACGACTCCGACGGCAACCCGATCGAGATCGCCTCCGTCGTGGTGTGGCAGGTCGCCGACACCGCGCAGGCCACCTTCGCGGTCGACAGCTTCGTCGAGTTCGTCGAGACCCAGACCGAGACCGCCGTGCGCCACATCGCCACCAGCTACCCCTACGACGGCGACGGGGAGCAGCCCTTCTCGCTGCGGGACAACGCCGACGAGATCACCGGCAAGCTCTCCGCCGAGATCGCGGCCCGGGTGCGGGCCGCCGGGGTCGACGTGGTCGAGTCCCGGCTCACGCACCTCGCCTACGCCCCCGAGATCGCCCAGGCCATGTTGCAGCGGCAGCAGGCCGGAGCCGTCGTCGCCGCCCGGCAGCGCATCGTCGAAGGCGCCGTCGGCATGGTCGACCTCGCCTTGCAGCGGCTGTCCGAACGCGAGGTCGTCGAGCTCGACGAGGAGCGCAAGGCGGCCATGGTCAGCAACCTGCTGGTCGTGCTCTGCGGCGACACCCAGCCCGTCGTCAACACGGGTTCGCTCTACCACTGATCGGGCGCGGGGCCGCCGGTGCGGCCCGAACCCTCGGACGGGCGAGAGAGGTGAAGGCGGGAACATGGCCGCACGCAAGGGTTTCCTGCTCCGGCTGGACCCGGCGATCCACGACGCGCTCGCCCGCTGGGCGCAGGACGAGCTGCGCAGCACCAACGCGCAGATCGAGTTCCTGCTGCGGCGCGCCCTCGCCGACGCGGGCCGGCTGCCCTCCGACGCGGGCGGGCCCGCCAAGCGCGGCAGGCCGCCGAAGTCCACATCGGAATGACGGCTCCCGGGCCGGGGGGGTTCCGGCGGCCCCCCCGGCCCCCCCCCCCGGGGGGCGCGGCCCCCCCCCCGCCCCCCCGGGGGGGGGCGCGGGGGGGGCCGGGGGGGCCCCCCCCCCGGGGGGGGGGGCCCCCCCCCGGGGGGCGCCCCCCATAACCACCTCCCCAACGCCGGCCCCGGGGGGGGGGGGGCCCGGCCCCCCCCCCGCCCCCCCCGGCCCGGATGGCCGATCCGCCCGACCGGACGCCCGGGTGACGCTCGATGGTGAGCCGGGGTCTCCCGGCACCCGCTGCGCACCCCGAAGGCGAACCACGATGTCCTCTCCCACCCGCACCGCCCCACCTGCCAGCACCGCGCCGCGCCGGCGGATCGGCGAGATCGACGCGGTGCGCGGCCTGGCGCTGTGCGGGATCCTCTTCGTGAACATCCCGCCGATCATGGAGATGAGCGGCATCGTCGACCAGCAGGTGCTGCCCGGGCGGCACGTCCTCGACCTGTTCGTGCAGGAGCGGTTCTTCCCGATCTTCTCGCTGCTGTTCGGCGTCGGCTTCGGGCTGTTCCTGCGCGGCGCGGGTTCCCGGCACCCGCGGCCGCGGCTGCTGCTGGTCCGCAGGCTGCTGGCGCTGTTCGCCGTCGGCCTGCTGCACTCCCTGCTGCACCCGGGGGAGGCGCTGACGCCGTACGCGCTGTTCGGGCTGGTGTTCCTGCTGCCGCTGAGCTGGGCGAACCGGTGGGTGAACCTGGTGCTCGGCCTGGGCGGGCTGAGCACCGCGCTGGTGCTGTTCGGCGGGGGCCTGCCGCTGATCCCGGGGCTGCTGGTGCTCGGTTTCGCCCTCGCCCAGCTCGGGGTCCCGGAGGCGCTGCCGCGGCTCGGCGGGTGGATCGGCGCCGTGTTCGCGCTCGCGGTGCTCGGCGCGGCGGTGGCGCTGCCGGTGCAGGAGCGGGATCCGCTGATGGCCGGGTTCGCCACCCCCTCCGGCGTGGCCGGGATCTGCCTGGCCACCGCGTACGCGACCGGGCTGCTCCTGCTGCTGCGCACGCCGCTGCGCGGGGTGCTGGGGGCGGTGCTGGAGCCGCTCGGGCGGATGGCGCTGACGAATTACGTGACCGCGACCTTGCTGCTGATCCCGCTGGGGCAGGTGGCCGGGCTGCACGGGTCCAGCGCGTACGGGGCGATGGCGCTGCTGGCGACCGGCATCCTGCTGCTCCAGCTGCTGTGGAGCCGGTTCTGGCTCGCGCGGTTCCGGCAGGGACCCCTCGAATGGGCCTGGCGCTGCTTCACCTGGTGGGACGTGCAGCCCTTCCGCCGCTGACCGCGGGTACCCGCTCGATCAGCCGACCGGCGCGGGGCCGGTGAGGACGTGGCGCACGATCGGCGCGGCCCAGGCGGTGAGCTCCTCGTGGCCCATCTCGGCGACGCCCGGGTCGGCCAGCACGTAGCGGCTGGTGGCGAGCCCGATGACGAAGACGCCGAGCAGCCCGGCGCGCTGCCGCGGGTGGTCCGGGGCGATGGCGGTCAGCCGCGGGGCCACCTGCGCGGTGAAGACCTCGCGCATCTTCTCCGCGGCGGTGGGGCTGGTCGTGGCGGCGCGCAGCAGCGCGAGGAAGGTGCCGTCCCGGTCCCACTCGGCGAAGAACCGGGGCAGCAGCGCCCCGGCCAGCTCGTCGGGGGCGAGGCCGGCGAGGTCGGGCAGGTCGAGGGTGAAGTCGGCGGCGGCCGCGAACAGTTCCTGCTTGCCGCCGAAGTACCGGATGACCAGCGCCGGGTCGATGCCGACGTCGGCGGCCACCGCCCGCAGCGTGGTGCGCTCGTAGCCGTCGGCGGCGAACCGGGCGCGGGCGGCGGCCAGCAGCTCGGCGCGGGTCTGCTCGGCGTTGCGGGAACGCGGTGCGGCCATGCCCCCAGCCTAAGTCACCGCGCGTTGACCTGGTTCGGGTGGCGTGGCTGCGGAGCAAGTCGCCAACGGTTGACTCGTGTGCCGAGGAGCCGGCCATGCCGCGCGGGCGCCGCCCGCCGGAGAACGGGAAGCTGCAGGAGATCTGCGACCACGTGCCCGTCGACGGCGGTGCGATCGCGGTGGAGCCGGAGCGGCGCGGAACCGATTCAGCGACCGTCCGCGAACTCGCGGCGGGGCCCGGACTGCTCCTGGTTCGTCCGGACGGGTACCTCGCCGCTGCCGCGCGCGCCGCTGCGCCGGAGCCCGTGGCGGAATGGCGGCGCGCCGGCTCCCTGCCACCGATCGTGCGAAGCCGGCTGCGGCCGTACGGGTGAAATAGTGGGACGCATTCCGTTGGGCCGAATGCGGAAATGGGCCGCACGACCCGCTTCCTTTCCGGATGTGCATTCCGTGTCCGGCTCCGCCGGAAGGGTGGGCCGAGCGACGGTGGTCGCGGACCGGGTGGTGGTCCCGGGTTCTCGACGGGTCCGGGACCGCTTTTCGCGCGCCCGGTGCGGTAGGGGGTTTTCGCCGCGCTGCCAACCGAAAGCGGAGCGTGACGTCGGTCGGCGCGGAAATGGTGGACGACTCCGGGGCCGAACACCGGTGCCCTGATCATCTTCCGTTAAAGTGTCTCGCGCAGGGGGGGAATGCACTTCCGCTCGTGCTCGGCAAGAGCGGAAGACGACGGTGTGTGGAAGGAGCCGTGTCCCCGGGAAGACGCCTGTTCAGGCCATCCATCGGCGAGACCTCCTGCCCGTTGCCATCCGGGCGGACGAGTCCAGCGGCCCAGGCCGCGCCCGCCGGGACGCGCGCGTTCCCGCAACACACCACGTCAGATGACCGACAACGTGGAGCGCTGTGAGTACAACAGATCCCGACAACGTCACCAAGCCACCTGGTGAGCCGCAGAGCACCTCGGAAAGATCGATCCGCTCCAGCCTGACGCTGGCGGTCACGATCCCCTGGATCGTCGTGCTGGTGCTGTGGCTGGTCTGGTGCGCGACGTTCGTCACCGACGGCGTCTACACCCGGGTGATCGGTTCCGGCGTCCGGCAGGTCTCCCTGCCCGCGGTGGCCGCGCTCGACGCGCTGCAGTCCGAACGGCGGCTGAGCCAGGACCTGGCCTCCGGCGGGACAACCGACCAGGCGGAGCTGAGCGAGCAGCAGGCCCGGACCGACGTCCTGCTGGACCGGATGAACGAGGCCGTCCAAGCCGCGATGAGCACCGCCCCGGCGGAGATCGCCGGCCCGGTCGACGAGCTCAGCGGCGAGCTGGGCAAGCTCGACCAGATCCGCGGCAGGCTCGCGAACGGGCAGATCTCGGCCGGCGAGGTCACCGACTACTACGACAACGTCTTCGACATCGCCACCGACCTGTTCGACACCCAGTCCCGACTGGTGCCGGACTCGACGACGGCGCAGGGCGGCATCGCGGGTACCGCGCTGTTCCGCTCGACCGACCTGATGTCCCGGGAAGCGGCGCTGATCTCCAGTGGCCTCACCGCCGGGCAGCTGACGCCGGAGCAGCACCTGCAACTGCTGCGCCTCAACGGTTCGTACCACTCCGAGATCGAGAACAACGTCGCGTACCTGAAGCCCTCGGTGCAGGCGCGGTACCAGAAGCTCATCACGGAGAACCCGGACTGGGCCCGGCTCGTCTCGATCGAGAACTCCCTCATGCAGGGCGGCCCGGGCGCCGACCTCACCGAAGCGGGCGTCTCGCTGGAGGAGTGGCAGCGGCTCACCGAAGCGGTCAACCGCGAGCTCACCTCGATCACCAGCGAGCAGGTCGACCTGCTGTCCGCGGAGACCGTCGAGAACGGTGACCAGGCGATCACGATCGCCGTCGCCGGTGCCATCGCCGCCGGTCTGTTCTCCCTCGGCTTCTTCTTCTGGACGCGTCGCCGGTACCGCTCCGTCATCGACGGCTCGCTGCTGCCGCGTCTGCAGCGGCTCAGCGCGGAGGCCCGCGAACTGGCCGAGAAGACGCTGCCCTCGATGATGTCCCGCGTTCGCGCGGGCGAACGGGTCCAGGTCGAGTCCACCTCGCTGCAGGGCTACGGCGGCGACGAGATCGGCCAGGTCGCCGACGCCTTCCGCGCGTTCCAGCAGGAAGCGCTGCAGGCGGCGGTGAACGAGGCCGACACCCAGCAGGGCGCCCTCACGTTCTACATCGGACAGACCCGGCGCGTGCAGTCCGCGCTCGGCCCGCTGCCGCAGCGCCTCGACGCGCTGCTGCAGAACGAGGAGGACCCGGACCGGCTCGGCGCCCTGTTCGCGCTCGACGAATCGGTCACGCAGGCCCGGCACGTCGTGGAGAACCAGCTGGTGCTCTGCGGTGCCGCCCCCGGCCGCCGCTGGAGCAGGCCGCGGGACCTCACCGAGATCCTCCGGGCCTCCGCCGCGGAGACCAAGCACCACGACCGGCTGCGGCTGGGCCACGTGCCCAACGTCAGCGTCACCCCGGGCGTCATCGGCGACATGCTGCGCATGTTCGCGGAGCTGTTCGCGAACGCGGCGTCGTTCTCGCCGCCCGGCACCGATGTGCACGTCGAAGCAGTCTCCGTCGGCAGCGGTCTCGTCGTGCAGATCTCCGACCGCGGCGTGGGCATGACCCCGGAGGCGCGCAGCAACGCCAACGAGACCATGAAGAACCCGCCCGGCTTCGCCTCGCTGGTGAAGCTCGGTGACCGCGGCGAGCAGCTCGGCCTGTTCACCGTCGCCCAGCTCGCCGAGCGCAACGAGTGGGTCGTCGAGTTCGGCACCTCGATCTACCAGGGCGTGCGGGCCGAGATCTTCATCCCGCAGGCCCACATCGTCACCGATGAGGACGAGGAGCGCCGCGACTCGTGGAGCGGGGACGTGCCGGTGGCCAAGGCGGGCGCTCCGGCGCAGCCGCTGCCCACCCGGGTGCCGTCGGCCTCGGCGAGCACCGCCGTCGCCGAACCGGCCGTGCGGCAGCCGAAACCCGACGCGGCCCCCAGCGCGAGCACGGAAGGCAAGGACATGGAACGACCGCCGCTGCCGCAGCGGGTTCCCTACGCCGATCTGCCCGTCGGCTTCGGCGAGGACGAGCCGACCGACCGGCAGAGCGCTCCCGAGTTCGCCCCGGGCTTGATGACCTTCTTCAACGCCGACCGGCGCTCGCGCGACGAGTCCGGCAACAAGCCCGATTCCGACGACGACATGCAGTGAGGAAAGCGTGAACGAACTGATGAACTCCCGGAAGCCGGACCTGGACCTGGCCTGGCTCCTCGATCAGATGCTGGACAACGTGCCGGACACGTTGCACGCGCTGGTGCTCACCCATGACGGCCTGCCGGCGGCGTTCTCCAAGAACCTCGACCAGGACCAGGCGGACAAGATCTCGGCCGCCTGCGGCACGCTGCGCGCCACCAGCAAGGCGCTCAGCTACGAGCTGGAGGGCGGGGACATCGACATGAACCTGCTCGCCACCGAGACGATGTCCATGTACGTGCTGGCCGTCGACCCGCGGAACTCCGTGCTCGTCGTCGCGGGCCGCAGCGTCGACGCCGAACAGCTGCAGTACGAGATGCGCCGCCTGATCAAGAACGTGGGTGAGCGGCTCGGCAAGGGCGCGCGCAACCCCATCGGTGCGGAGAAGCATTGACCGGCCCCGATCCCGACGCGTGGTACGACGACGACGCTGGCCGGATGGTGCGTTCGTACGCGCTGACCGGCGGCCGCACCCCTGACGCGGCCATCAACCTGGACCGGGCAACCCAGGTCGTGGCGACGCTGGCCGACACCGGCCGCAGCGCCGCCGCGACGCCCGAGCACGAGGCGATCCTGGAGCGCTGCGGCGCTCCGCAGTCGATGGCGGAGCTGTCCGCCGGGCTGGGCCTCCCGCTGGGCGTCATCCGGGTGCTCTGCTCCGACCTGCTCGAACACGGCTCACTCGCGCGTTCCCGCATGGTGCAGCCGCGCGACCGCGACATCTTGGAGGCAGTGCTTGCCGGACTCAACAGGCTCTGACGGCGCCACGCCCGTGATGCCGGACTCGGTGAAGCTCGTCGTCGCCGGTGGCTTCGCCGTCGGCAAGACGACCTTCATCGGGTCGGTCAGCGAGATCACGCCGCTGAGCACAGAAGAGGAAATGACCGAGGCGAGCGTCGGCGTCGACGACCTCACCGGTACCGAGACCAAGCGCACCACCACGGTCGCGCTGGACTTCGGGCGCATCACGATCTCCCAGGAGATCGTGCTGTACCTGTTCGGTACCCCGGGGCAGGCGCGGTTCGGTTCGCTGTGGACGGAGTTGTCCACCGGCGCCATCGGTGCGGTGGTGCTGCTGGACACCCGGCGGCTGGCGATGGGCTTCCCGTCCATCGACTTCTTCGAACGGCGCGGGATCCCGTTCGTCGTGGCGGTGAACTGCTTCGACAACACGGAGTTCTCGTACACGGAGGAGGAGGTCCGCACCGCCGCCGCGATGGGACCGGAGACCCCGATCCTGTTCTGCGACGCGCGGGACCGGGACTCCAGCAAGAAGGTGCTCGTCACGCTCGTGAAGCACGCCCTGCAGCAGCGGGACCCGGCCGCCGCGGCGCGCGCGGGCGCGGGGGGGGGGGGGGGGGGGGCGGCCCCGGGCCCCCCCCCCGCCGGGGTTGGGGGGGC
>NZ_JAIUKC010000033.1:0-29214 GCF_020177435.1 Saccharopolyspora sp. 7B
GGCGCTCGGGTGCCGTCGGGGCGCCGGAGCGGTCCGGGGCCGGGGGCCCCCCCCCCCCCGGCGGGGGGGGGCGCGGCCGGGCGGGCCCCCGCGGGAGTGGGGCGGGGGGGGGGGGGGCTGGGGGGGCCCGCCATAATACGCCCATTAGGGGGGGGTGGGTGGGGGCCGGACCTCGGCCCCATCCCTCCCGTGCTTTCCGGGGCCGGGCGCGGGGCACAGTTCTGGTGGTCTCGGCGCGTGCTCACAGTTGCGATTCCTGCATTCCACTGCTCCGAGATCAACGCCATTGCTCCGTTCGGATCAGCCCCGGTTCGGGAACGGCTCAGAGAATCAGATTCTGCGTTACTGCGAGTTCTGATCGCTTTGGTCCGAATGGTGCACTGGCCGCCTCTCCGCTGGGCTCGCTCACATCTCCGGATGAGGTGCTGATCATCACATGTGAAATGGTGGGTGATTACCCGGATGGAGGTTGCTTCGGTGGGGTCGTGACGGCCGGTGCGCAACAACTCGGACGATAATTTCGTGCTTGACAAATGGGGTAGGCCGATCGAATGATTAGTTGGTGTTCGCAGTTCGTCCAGCGCCTGAACGGGCGGCGCCTGGTCGGACCTGCGGACCCGTGCATCCGCGCTGCTGCGGGTCGATTCGGGTGCGTCCGCTCGCGGTGTGCCAGCCGTTCTCGGCGGCGGAGGGTTGTGACATGTGTGAGAGGGGCTCGCCGAGCCCGCACGGCGGTGTTCCGGGCGCCGCCGGTGGGTGGTGCGGCTCGTGCGGACGCCGCGTGGGCGGGACGAGCGCGCGGTGGCGTTCGTCGGACGGGATTGCCGGAGTTCGTCGTCGTGGATCGTTCACGCTGGTGGGAAAGCTGTCGGGGCTTTCTCCGGGCGAGGTCGGCCCCGTCGGTCCGCCGGGCTCCCGGTCCGGCCGCGCCGGGCCGCTGATGAAGGCCGCGGCGCGGCGGGCGCTCGGGTGCCGTCGGGGCGCCGGAGCGGTCCGGGGCCGGGTGCCGCACGCCCGCGGGCGTGCGGTGCCGCTGCCGGGCGCGCCCCGGCGGAAGTGGTCCGGGCGGTGGGGCGCATCGTTCTCCGCGCAATCATCCGCCATTTCGGCTGCGGTGCCCGCATCGGGACGGGGCCGAAACCCGAATTCGTCCCGGATCGCGGACCGGGAGTCGTCGGCGATCGATTCCTCGAATGGTTTTCCGCTTCTCGATCAGAATGTACTCGTATCGTCGGAGTTCCGCCCGCCGCGATGTCGGAAACCGTTCGACCGGGCCCCGACCAGCGATCTTCGGCCGGAGGGGGAGACGTGCGGGTTGAGCTCTCCGACCGGTCCGATCGCCGTTCCCGCATCGTGTCGTCGCGCGGTTCGGCGCGGCACGTCACCGCCCGATCCTGTGCTCGACTCCTGAAATCGCGCCAGCGGTCGTCGAACACCGCGGGCTGAGAGCGCGTGGTCTCGTGCTGCCACGACCGGGATTCGCCATCCCGGTCGTGGGGCGCGAACGCGCCCGGCCGGTGCACCCAGAGACATCCCTCCTCCTATTCGACAGGGGAACGACCGACGTTGGACCAGACATTCGCGACTCCGCTGCTGTTCACCGGTGCCGACCTGGACTCCGTCCGCGACCGGGCCGCGCGCATCGGCGCGTGCCTGCGGGACCCGGAGCTGGAGCCGCACGACGTCGCCGCGGCCCTCGCGTCCGCCCCGGCGGGTCCCGCCCGCGCCGCGCTGGTCGCCGCCACGCGCGCGGAGGCCGTGCGCGGGCTGGCGGCGCTCGGCGAGGGCCGGCCGTTCCCCGGTCTGAGCACCGGCGTCGTGCGTCCCTCGCCGGTCGCCTTCCTGTTCACCGGGATCGGCGTGGAGTGGGCGGGCATGGCCGCCCCGCTCATCGCCGCGCACCCCGAGTTCGCGGCGGTCGTGGACCAGGTGGACGCGGTGGTGGCGCCCGCGCTGGGCCGGTCGCTGCGCGCCGTCCTCGAAGGCGGCTCGGACGAGGCGGAGCTGCTCCGCCGGATCGACTGGGCGCAGATCGCGCTGTTCACCGTGCAGGTCGGCCTGTGCGCGGTGCTGCGCGAGCGCGGCCTCGAACCGGCGCACGTGCTCGGCCACTCGGCGGGGGAACCGGCAGCGGCGCACGTCGCGGGCGTGCTCGACCTGGACGACGCCGCCCGGCTGCTGGTGGCCCGGGCCCGGCTGATGCGCACCCTGCAGGGCGGCGGCGCGATGGTGTCGCTGCAGGCGGGGGCGGCGGAGGTCGCCGCCGAGCTGGGCGAGCTCGCCGACGAGGTCTCCATCGCCGTCGTGAACGGCCCCCGCGCCACGGTGATCTCCGGAGCCGCCGACCCGGTGCTGGAGGTGGCCGCGCGGTTCGAGGAGCTGGGCCGCGGCGTCAAGTGGCTCGACGTGGACGTCGCGGTGCACTCGAACCGGGTCGACCCGATCCTGGCCGAGCTGGCCGACGACATCAGCGACCTGACCTTCACCGCCCCGCGCGTGCCCGTGGTCTCCGCCGTCGCCGGTGCCGCCGACGACGCGGTCGCCACCCCCGGCTACTGGGTGCGCAGCCTGCGCGAGCCGGTGCGGTTCGCCGACGGCATCGGCTGGCTGCACGGGCAGGGCGTGCGCACCTTCGTGGAGATCGGGCCGGACGCGGTGCTGAGCTCGATGCTCGCCGACTGCGTGCCCGCGCACGACGACGTGGCGGCGGTGCCGCTGCTGCGCAAGCGGCGGCCCGTCGCCGACTCGCTGGCCGCTGCCGCGGCGCAGCTGCACGTGCGCGGCGTCGACCTCGCCCCGCTCGCCGAGCCGCCCGCACCGTCCGGGCACGCGCTGCGGTGCGCGCGGTTCTGGCTGGACGGCGGCCCGCTTCCGGAGGGGCACGCCGAGGCCGAACCGGGCCCGGCCGGGGCCGCCGACCTCGCCGAGCTGGTCCGCGCGCACGCCGCCGGAGTGCTCGGCAAGGCCACCCCGGAGGAGGTCGACGCGACCACCAGCTTCTTCGAGCAGGGCTTCGACTCGGCGGCCGCCGTCGAGTTCTGCGCGCTGCTCAACCGGGACGCGGGCCTCGACCTGCCGGTGGCGGCGCTGTTCGACCACAGCACCCCAGCCGCCCTGGTGGACCACGTGGCGGGGCTGCGCGACGGCGTCCCGGCGGTGACCGGCGCGCGCACCGCGGACCGCACGGACGCCGACGACGAGCCGATCGCCATCGTCGGGATGGGCTGCCGGCTGCCCGGCGGCATCGCCTCGCCCGAGCAGTTCTGGGAGGCGTTGCTGGCGGAGCGGGACGTGGTGTCGTCCTTCCCGACCGATCGCGGCTGGACCGAGGACCTCTACGACCCGGACCCGGACCGCGGCGGCCGGACCTACGCGTCGGCGGGCGGGTTCCTGCACGACGCGGCCCTGTTCGACGCCGAGTTCTTCGGCATCTCCGAGTACGAGGCGCAGGCCATGGACCCGCAGCAGCGGCTGCTGCTGGAGGTCTGCTGGGAGGCCGTGGAACGGGCCGGGATCGTCCCGGAATCCTTGCGGGGCAGCCGGACCGGCGTCTACCTCGGCGCGACCGCGCAGCCGTACGGGCCGGCGCTGGACGAGTCGGCGGGTGCGCTGGACGGGTTCGTGCTCACCGGCACCACGCCGAGCGTGCTCTCCGGGCGGGTGGCCTACCAGTTCGGCTTCCACGGCCCGGCGCTGACCGTGGACACGGCGTGCTCGGCGTCGCTGGTCGCGCTGCACCTGGCGGTGCAGTCGCTGCGGCGGGGCGAGTGCTCGATGGCGATGGCCGGTGGTGCGGCGGTGCTCGCCACGCCGGGGATGCTGGTGACCTTCGCGCGGCAGCGCGGGCTCGCCCCGGACGGCCGGTGCAAGGCGTTCGCGGCGGACGCGGACGGCACCGGCTGGGGCGAGGGCGCCGGGGTGCTGCTGCTGGAGCGGCTCTCGGACGCGCGGCGCAACGGGCACCCGGTGCTCGCGCTGGTGCGCGGCAGCGCGGTGAACTCGGACGGCACCTCGAACGGGCTGACCGCGCCGAACGGGCTGGCCCAGCAGGAGGTGATCCGCTCCGCGCTGGCCGGGGCGGGCCTGTCCGCGTCCGAAGTGGACGCGGTGGAGGCGCACGGCACGGGAACGCGGCTCGGCGATCCGGTGGAGGCGCGGGCGCTGCTGGCGACCTACGGCGCCGACCGCGCCCCGGAACGCCCGCTGCGGCTCGGTTCGGTGAAGTCGAACGTCGGGCACACCCAGACCGCGGCCGGCGTCACCGGGCTGATCAAGATGGTGCTGGCGTTGCAACACGAGGTGTTGCCCCGCACGTTGCACGTCGACGCGCCCTCGCCGCACGTGGACTGGGACGCGGACCGGATCGCGCTGCTCACCGAGCGCACCCCGTGGCCGCGGGGCACCAGCCCGCGCCGGGCCGGGCTGTCCGCGTTCGGCATCAGCGGCACCAACGCGCACGTGATCATCGAGGAGGCGCCGCCGGTCGAGGCCGGGCCCGAACCGGACGACGACGGGGTGGTGGCGCTGCCGCTGTCGGCGAAGACCGCGCCCGCGCTGGCCGAGCAGGCGCGCCGGTTCGCCGCGCACCTCGCCGCCGCGGACCGCCCGGCGCTGCGGCAGTGGTCCCGGGCGATGGCCCGGCGCTCGTCGTTCCCGTGGCGCGCGGTCGCCGTCGGCGGCTCGGCGGCGGAGCTCGTCACCGGGCTCACCGCGCTCGCCGAGCAGCGGCCCGCGCCCGGCGCGTGGTCCGGTCGCGCCCTGGACGGCCGCACCGCGGTGCTGTTCTCCGGGCAGGGCAGCCAGCGCGTCGGGATGGGACGGCTGCTGCACGCCGAGCACCCGGTGTTCGCGGCCGCCTTCGACGAGGTGTGCGCGCTGTTCGACGCCGAGACCGGTGGTGATCTGCGCGCCGTCATCGCCGACGACGAACGCGCCCTCACCCGCACCGGCTGGGCGCAGCCCGCGCTGTTCGCGATCGAGGTGGCGCTGTTCCGGCTGCTGGAGTCCTGGGGCCTGCGCCCGGACGTGGTGCTCGGGCACTCGCTGGGCGAACTCGTCGCCGCGCACGTCGCCGGGATCCTCGACCTGCCGGACGCGGTCCGCGTCGTCGCCGCCCGCGCCCGGCTGATGGAGGCCGTGGACGTCGACGGGACGATGACCGCGCTGGAGGCCACCGAGGACGAGGTCCGCGCGGTGCTCGCCGAGCACCCGGACGGGATCGCCGTGGCCGCCGTGAACGCGCCGCGCAGCACCGTCGTGTCCGGCCGCCGCGAGCTCGTCGAGTCCGTGGCCGGGCGTTTTTCCGCGCAGGGGCGCCAGGTCTGGCCGCTGCGGGTCAGCCACCCGTTCCACACGCCGCTGATGGCGGGCATGCTCGACGAGTTCGGCGCCGTCCTGCGCACCGCGACGTTCCGGCGGCCGAACCTGCCGGTGGTCTCCAACGTCACCGGGGAGCTCGCCGACGAACGCATGTCCGCACCGGACTACTGGCTGGAGCACGTGCTCGGTGCGGTGCGGTTCGCCGACGGGGTGCGCACCGCGCGCGAGTTCGGTGCCCGCACCTTCGTCGAGGTCGGGCCGGGCGCGGCGCTCACCGTGCAGGCCCGCGCGTGCCTGGCCGAGCTGGACCCGGCCGCGGTCGTGGCCGCGACCCTGCGCCAGGGCCGGGACGAGACCACCGCGCTGCTGCACGGCGTGGCGCAGCTGCACGTGGCCGGGCAGCCGGTCGACTGGGACGTCGTCGCGGGCCCGGGCGGCGGCACCGCGCTGCCGCAGCTGCCGACGTACGCCTTCCAGCGCAAGCACTTCTGGCTCACCTCCTCGGGCCGGAGCACCGGTGTCGCCGAGTTCCCGTCCGCGCCGAGCGTTCCCGCCATCGACGGCCTCACCGGCGAGCAGCGGCGCGCCCGGCTGCTGGAGCTGGTGCTGGAGCAGACCGCCGCGTGCCTGGGCACCAGCGAGCGGGACCAGGTGGAACCGGGGCTGACGTTCGCCGAGACCGGGCTCGGCTCCGTCGGGCTGCTGGAGCTGCGGAACCGGCTGGTCGCCGCCACCGGGCTGGAGCTGCCCGCCGCCGCGGCCTACGACCACCCGACGCCGCGCGCGCTGGCCGAGCAGCTGGGCCGGCTCGACCCGGCCGTCCGGCAGCGGGCCGAACCGGTCGCCCGCACCGAGGTCGTCGAGCCGCGGCCCGCCGACGACGGGCCGGAACCGATCGCGATCGTCGGCATGGGCTGCCGCTTCCCCGGCGGGGTCACCACCCCCGGCGAGCTGTGGGACCTGGTCGCCGAAGGCCGCGACGTGGTCTCCGAGTTCCCCACCGACCGCGGCTGGCCGACCGGCCTGCACTCGCCGGACCCGGACCGGCCCGGCAAGACCTACTGCACCCGCGGCGGGTTCCTGCGCGACCCGGCGATGTTCGACTCCGACTTCTTCGGCATCGCGCCGCGGGAGGCGCTGGTCACCGACGCGCAGCAGCGGCTGCTGCTGGAGACCTCGTGGGAGGCCTTCGAACGCGCCGGCATCGACCCGATCTCGTTGCGCGGCAGCGACACCGGCGTCTTCGTCGGCATCACCTATCAGGACTACACGCCGCGCTGGGTGGACCGGCCGCGCGCGGTCCGCGACCACGAGGGCTACCTGCAGAGCGGCACGGCCAGCAGCATCGCGACCGGGCGGCTGTCGTACTTCTTCGGCTTCGAGGGCCCGTCGATCGGCATCGACACCGCGTGCTCGTCCTCGCTGGTGTCGCTGCACCTCGGGGTGGAGGCGCTGCGCGGCGGGCAGTGCGGGTACGCCCTCGCCGGGGGCGCCACGGTGATGCCGACGCCGCAGCCGTTCGTCGAGTTCTCCCGGCTGCGCGCGCTGTCCCCCGACGGCCGGTGCAAGTCGTTCTCCGCGGACGCGGACGGCACCGGTTGGGGCGAGGGCGCGGGCGTGCTGCTGCTGGAACGGCTCTCCGACGCGCAGCGCAACGGGCACAAGGTCCACGCGGTGGTGCTGGGCACCGCGGTCGGCGCCGACGGCGCCTCCAACGGGCTCACCGCCCCCAACGGGCTCGCGCAGCAGCGCACCATCCGCACCGCGCTGCGCACCGCGGGGATCTCCGGCCGGGACGTCGACGTCGTCGAGGCGCACGGCACCGGCACCAAGCTCGGCGACCCGATCGAGGCGCAGGCGCTGGTCGAGACCTACGGCCGCGACCGGGCGCCGGACCGGCCGCTGTTCGTCGGCTCCATCAAGTCGAACATCGGGCACCCGCAGACCGCCGCCGGCGTCGCGGGGGTGATCAAGCTGGTGGAGTCGTTCCGCCACGGGGTGCTGCCGAAGACGCTGCACGCGGACGAACCGACGCCGCTGATCGACTGGCCCAGCAGCGGGCTGTCGCTGCTCGCCGAGCAGCGGTCCTGGCCCGCGACCGACGGTCCGCGCCGCGCCGCGATCTCCGGGTTCGGCATCGGCGGCACCCTCGGGCACGCGATCCTGCAGGAGCCGCCCGCACCGCAGCGGCCCCGCCCGGCCCCCGCCGGTCGTCCCGTCGCCTGGGTGCTGTCCGGGCAGACCGCCGCCGCCCTGCAGGACCAGGCGCGGCACCTGCTGGAGCACCCCGAGCTGGACGCGCACCGGGTCGCGGACGTGGCGCACACCCTCGCCCGGCGCACCGCGTTCCGCTGGCGCGGCGTCGTCGTCGGCTCTTCGGTCGAGCAGCTGCGGGAGGGCCTGGAGCTGCTGGCGCGCGGGTGCACCGGGAACGGCGTGTGGTCCGGGCAGGGCCGCGACGCGCCCGCCACCACCGCGTCCGGGCCGCTCGAAGACCTCGCCCAGCGGCACGTGGACGGCGCGCCGGTGGACTGGACGGCGGTGTTCCCGACCGGCGAATTCCTCGACGAACTGCCGACCTACGCGTTCCAGCGGCAGCGGTACTGGCTGGAGCTGGACGCGGGCGAGCCGAGCACCGGGCACCCCTTCCTGGACGAGCCGATCGACCTCGCCGACGGGTCCGGGGCGGTCGTGAACGGCCGCGTGTCGGTGGCCGCCGAGGCGTGGCTGGCCGATCACGTGCTGCGCGGCGACACGATCTTCCCCGGCACCGGGCACGTGGAGCTGGCGCTGCGCGCCGGTCGCGAGCTCGGCTGCCCGCGCCTGGTCGAGCTGACCCACCACAGCCCGCTGCTGCTGCCCGACGACGGGTACCGCCGCATCCAGGTCTCGGTGGGGGCGCCCGGCGCGGGTCGGCGGCGGCCGTTGAAGATCCACTCCGCGGCGGCGGGCGGATCGGAGTGGACGCTGCACGCCTCCGGTGAGCTCGGCCCCGACGCCGAACCGGTCGAGGTCCCGTCCGTGCAGTGGCCGCCACCCGGCGCGGAAGCCGTGGACGTCGCGGCCATGTACGAGGGCTTCACCGAGCGCGAGTACGAGTACGGGCCCGCCTTCCGCGGCGTGCGCGCCGCCTGGCGCACCGGCGACGAGGTCACCGCCGAGGTGGCGCTGCCCGCCGACGTGGCCCGGGACGCGGGCGAACTGGTGCTGCACCCGGCGCTGCTGGACGCCTGCCTGCACGCGATGGGCGTGCTCGACGACGGCGACGACGTGCGGGTCCCGTTCGCGTGGAGCGGCGTCACCGCAGCGGACGGCCCGCCCGCCGGCGAAGTGCGGGTGCGCCTGACCAAGGTGCGGCCGGACACCGCGACGCTCGTGGTCGAGGACCTCTCCGGGCGGCTGGTGCTGGCGGTGGACGCGCTGACCTTCCGCTCGTTGCAGACCGACCCCGGGGTGAACCTGCGCGACGTGCTGTTCGCCCAGGAGTGGGTGGCCGTCGAACCCGCTTCCTGGCCCGCGTCCGGCCGGCCCGCCGTGGTCGAGGTCGACGGAGATCCGGCGGCCGCGTTCGCCGCGCTCGGCGCGGACGGCGTGCTGCCGGAACTGGTGGCCGTCGCGCTGCCGGAGTTCGGCGCGGCCCGGATCGGCGACGACGGGCTCGCCGCGGCGACCCGCGCCGCGATCGGCTCCGCGCTGGAACTGGTGCGGGCCTGGCTGGCCACGCCCGGCGCCGCGGCCTCCCGCCTGGTGGTGGTGACCCGGGGAGCGGCGGACGTCGGCGGCGGAACCGTCGGCGACGCCGCGCACGCCGCCGCGGCCGGGCTGGTCCGCAGCGCCCAGTCGGAGCACCCCGACCGGTTCGTGCTGGTCGACGTCGAGGAGCACGACGGGCTCGCGGACGTGCTCGCGGAACTGCCCGACGGCGAACCGCAGCTGGCTGTCCGCGACGGCCGCTTCCACGCCGCCCGCCTCGCCCGCACCGCCGGGGGTGGCGGCGACGTCCGGCTGGACGGCGGCACCGTGCTGCTCACCGGCGGCACCGGCGGACTCGCCGCGGAGATCGCCGCGCACCTGGTGGCGGCCTGCGGGGCGACGCACCTGGTGCTGGCCAGCCGCCGCGGTCCGCGCGCCGCCGGGGCCGAGGAGCTGCGGGCCCGGCTGCTGGAGCTCGGCGCCCAGCGGGTCGACCTCGCGTCCTGCGACGTGACCCGGCGCGAGCAGGTCGCGGACCTGCTCGGCTCGATCGACCCGGCGCAGCCGCTGATCGGCGTCGTGCACCTCGCCGGGGTGCTGGCCGACGCCACCGTCGGAGGGATGACCGCCGAGCAGATCGACCGGGTCGTCGCGCCCAAGGTGGACGCGCTGGTGCACCTGCACGAGCTGACCGCGGGTGCCGACCTGCGGATGTTCGCGACCTTCTCCTCCGCGGCCGCCGCCGTCGGCTCCGCCGGGCAGGGCAACTACGCCGCCGCCAACGCCTTCCTGGAGGCGGTGACCGCGCAGCGCCGCGCGGGCGGGCTCGCGGGCACCGCGCTCGCGTGGGGCATGTGGGCCACCGAGGACGGGATGCGGGGGCAGGTCGGCGACGCCGACATCGCCCGGTTGCACCGCTCCGGGTTCCGGCCGATCACCACCGCCGAGGCGGTGACCGCGTTCAGCGCCGGGATCTCCGCGGACCTGCCGGTGCTGCTGCCGGTGCCGGTGGAGCGGGCGCAGTTGCGCAGGCTCGCGGGCAGCGGTGGGCTCCCCGCGCTGATGCGCGGCATCGCCCCCGCCGGTGCCGCGGACGGATCGGCCGCGTCGTTCGCGGAGCGGGTGCGCGGGCTGCCCGGGCAGGCCCGGCTGGCCGCGGTCGTGGACGTGGTCCGCACGCACGTCGCGCGCATCCTCGGGCACGATTCGGGCTCCCAGGTGGACGTGGGCACCGCGTTCTTCGACATGGGCTTCGACTCGCTGTCCGCGGTGGAGCTGCGCAACGAGCTGGCCACCGCCACCGGCACGTCGCTGCCGCCGACGCTGCTGTTCGACCACCCCGACATCACCTCCGTGGCCGAGCACGTGCTCGACCGGCTCGCCCCGGAACCGGCCCCCGCGCCCGCACCGGCGGAACCGGAACCGGTGTCGGCCATCGCGGAGATGACCGCCGACCAACTCGTCGCCATGGCGCTGAAACAAGGTGATCGCTGATGACCGAGCAGCTCGTCGAAGCCCTCCGGGCCGCGTTGCTGGAGAACGAACGGCTGCGCGCCGAACGGGCGCGACCCGCCGAGGAGCCGATCGCCGTGATCGGCGTCGCCTGCCGCTACCCCGGTGACGTGGGCACCCCGGAGCAGCTGTGGGACCTGGTGGCCGGGGAGCGGTGCGCCGTGGGCGACTTCCCCACCGACCGCGGCTGGCCGGCGGACCTGTACGACCCGGTGCCCGGGCGCCCCGGCAAGTCGAACACCGAACGCGGCGGGTTCATCGACATCAAGGGCTTCGACCCGGAGTTCTTCGGCATCGAGCCCGACGAGGCCCGCATGATGGACCCGCAGCAGCGGCTCGTGCTGGAGGCGTCCTGGCACGCGTTCGAGCACGCCGGAGTCGACCCGACCTCGCTGCGGCGCAGCTCGACCGGCGCCTACGTCGGGGTGATGTACAACGACTACACCGCGCGCATCGACGCGGCGGGCCTGAACCACGACGAGAACTACCTGACCAGCGTGACCAGGAGCGTCACCTCCGGGCGGGTGGCCTACGCGTTCGGCCTGGAAGGGCCCGCGGTCACCGTGGACACGGCGTGCTCCTCGTCGCTGGTGGCGGTGCACCTGGCGAGCAACGCGCTGCGCGGCGGGGAGTGCTCGCTGGCGCTGGCCGCCGGGGTGACGTCGATGGCCTCGCCGTCGATGTTCCTGGAGTTCAGCAAGCACGGCGTCGCCGCCGACGGGACCTGCAAGGCGTTCTCCGCCGACGCCGACGGCATCGGCTGGGGCGAGGGCGTCGGGGTGCTGGTCCTGGAGCGGCTGTCCGACGCGCGCCGCAACGGCCGCCGGGTGCTCGCGGTGCTGCGGGGCAGCGCGGTCAGCCAGGACGGGGCGTCGAACGGGCTCACCGCGCCGAACGGGCGCGCCCAGCAGCGCGTCATCGAGGAGGCGCTGGGCCGCGGCGGGCTCACCCCCGCCGACGTGGACGCGATCGACGCGCACGGCACCGGGACTCCGCTGGGCGACACGATCGAAGCGCACGCCCTGCAGGCCGTCTACGGCCGGGGCCGCGCGGCGGAGCACCCGCTGTGGCTCGGTTCGGTGAAGTCCAACCTCGGCCACACCCAGGCCGCCGCCGGGGCGGCGAGCCTGATCAAGATGATCTGGGCGATCCGGGAGGGCGTGCTGCCGAAGACGCTGCACGTGGAGCGGGCCTCCACCGACGTGGCGTGGGACGGCGGGGGAGTGGCGCTGCTGCGCGAATCGCGGCCGTGGCCGGAGGTCGGCAGGCCGCGCCGCGCCGCGGTCTCCGCGTTCGGCATCAGCGGCACCCTCGCCCACGTCATCGTCGAGCAGGCCGAGGAGCAGGACGTGCCCGCGTCGACGGCACCCGCGGGCACCACGCCGTGGCTGCTGCACGCGCGCACCGAGCGGGGCCTGCGCGCGCAGGCGGGCGCGCTGGCCGGGGCGATCGAGGACGCGGGCGATCCGCTGACCGCCGACGTCGCCGTCTCGATCACGCCGCGACGCGGATTCCCGTGGCGGGCGGCGATCCTGCCCCGCAGCACCCCGGACGGGGTGCGCGCGTTGCGGGCGCTCGCCGCGGGCGCGGACTCCGCCGACGTGCCGGTGGGCGACCGCACCGCGCGGGACGTCGTGCTGGTGCTGCCGGTCGCTCTGCCCGGCAAGGCCCAGGTGGAGCTGGCCGCGGAACTCGCCGACTGGGGCGTCCGTCCGAACCACGTGGTCGCCGCCGTCGAGGCGGGGTCGGTGGCGGCGGACGTCGCCGCGGCCGCCGGGCTCGGACCGGACGCGGTCACCACGACCGGTGACTGCGCCGGGGCCGTCCGGGAGCGGACCCGGTCCGGCACCTGCTCGGCGGTCGTGCTCGGCACCGGCGGAGAGCTCGCCGGGAACGCCGACGTCATCGCACTGCCGGAGCACGGCGGGCCCGAAGCGCTGGAACGGGTGCTGGCCTGGCTGCACGTCCGCGGAATCCCCGTCGACTGGCGGCGGACGGGAACCGGAACCCCGATCCCGGTGCCCGGACACCACTTCGCACACCAGGAGTTCTGGGTCTGAAAACGGGTTCCGCCACCCGGTGCCGGGCCTTCAACTCGGTTTGCGTAGCACTCGGGTGGCGGAACCACACTGCTCGTCTTCAACTTGCGCCGCGGGTCGTGTCCGTTGCTCGTCAGCGGCGAAGCCGCTGAGCCGCCGACCACGCACGCAGCAGGACCACCCGCGGGTTCTCAGCGGCCCCCTCGCGAGGACAGCGTTTTCTCATGTGGCGGAGCCACCTGTGAAAACGATCCCGCAGCGAGGGGGCCGCTGAGGTTCCGCCACCCCAGCGCTGCACAAGAGGAGTGGAACAGCATGGATCAGCCGCGGCCGAGCAACGACCGGGCGAAGAACGCCAGGTTCGCCGGACGCTCCGCCAGCCGTCGCATGAAGTAGCCGTACCACTGGTCGCCGTAGGCCACGTACACCCGCAGCCGGTGGCCTTCGGCGGCCAGCCGCTCCTGCTCGTCGGGCCGGATCCCGTAGAGCATCTGGAACTCGAAGCCCTCCGCGGACCGCCCGGCGCGCGCCGCCAGGTCGAGCGCGATCTCGATCATCCGCGGGTCGTGCGTGGCCACCATCGGGTAGCCCGCGCCTTCCAGCAGCACCCGCAGGCACCGCACGTACGACCTGTCCACTTCGGACCGTTCGGCGAACGCGACCGAGGCGGGTTCGGCGTAGGCGCCCTTGCACAGCCGCACCCGGGAACCGGCGGTGGCCAGGTCCCGGCAGTCCTGCTCGGTGCGCCGCAGGTACGCCTGCAGCACCGCGCCCACCCACGGGAAGTCCACCCGCAGGTCCCGCAGGATGCCCAGCGTGGAGTCCGTGGTGGTGTGGTCCTCCATGTCGAGGGTGACCGTGGTGCCCGCCGCCGCGGCGGCCTCGCAGATCAGCCGCGCGTTGTCCAGCGCGATCTTCTCCCCGTCCACCGGCAGCGACTGCCCGACGGCGGAGAGCTTCACCGACACCTCGGCCCGGTCGGCCAGGCCCGCGTCGCCGAGCGAACCGAGCACCGCCCGGTAGGCGTTCACGGTGTCCGCGGCCCGCCCGGCGTCGAGGGTGTCCTCGCCGAGGTGGTCCAGCGTGGTGCGCATGCCGCGCGCCGCGAGCGCGCGGGTGGCCGCGACCGCGTCCAGCGCGGTCGTCCCGGCCACGTACCGGTCCACCACCGGGCCGGTCAGCGGGTTGGATTCCACGATCCGCCGCACGTTCGTGGAACGCGCCGCAGCCAGCAGAGCAGAGCGCAGCATCGGGTCTCCTCAGGTGCGAAGCGGATCGGATCAGTCCATGTGCGGGTAGCCGAGCCCGGTGGGCGCGACGAACGTCTCCTTGATGGCGCGCGGGCTGGTCCAGCGCTGGATGTTGAACATCGACCCGGCCTTGTCGTTGGTGCCGGAGGCACGGCCCCCGCCGAACGGCTGGCGGGACACGATGGACCCGGTGGGCTTGTCGTTGACGTAGAAGTTCCCCGCCGCCTGCCGCAGCTTCCGGTGCGCCAGCTCGATCGCGGACCGGTCGGTGGCGAACACAGCGCCGGTCAGCGCGTACGGGCTGGACGCGTCGACCACGTCGAGGATCTCCGCGTAGCGGGCGTCGTCGTAGACGTGCACCGCGATGATCGGCCCGAAGTACTCGGTGGTGAACACCTCGTCGGCCGGGTCGTCGCAGACCAGCACCGTCGGCTCGACGAAGTAGCCGACCGAGTCGTCGCAGCCGCCACCGGCCAGCACCTCGATCGAGGAGGTGGTGCGGGCCCGCTCCAGCGCGGTCTTGTGCTTCGCGAACGCCCGCGCGTCGATGACCGCGCCGCCGAAGTGGCCGAAGTCGGTGACGTCGCCGAAGCTGATCGTCCGGGTCAGCTCCGCCAGCTCGTCGCGCAGCCCGCCCTCCCAGATCGAGCGCGGCACGTAGGCGCGGGACGCCGCCGAGCACTTCTGCCCCTGGTACTCGAAGGCGCCGCGGGCGAACGCGGTGGCCAGCGGGGCCGGGTCCGCCGACGGGTGCACCACGATGAAGTCCTTGCCGCCGGTCTCGCCGACGATCCGCGGGTAGCTGCGGTAGGAGTCGAGGTTCTCGGCGACGGTGCGCCACAGCTTCTTGAACGTGCCGGTCGAGCCGGTGAAGTGCAGGCCCGCGAAGTCCGGGTCGGCCAGCGCGACCTCGCTGACGGCCTGCCCGTCCCCGGTGACCAGGTTGATCACGCCCGGGGGCAGCCCGGCGGCCTCGAACATCCGCATGGTGAAGTGCGCGGCGAACTGCTGCGACGGCGTCGGCTTCCACACCACGGTGTTGCCCATCAGCGCGGGCGCGGTGGGCAGGTTCCCGGCGATGGCGGTGAAGTTGAACGGGGTGATGGCGGTGACGAAACCGTCCAGCGGCCGGTACTCCATCCGGTTCCACTCGTTCGGCACCGAGGTGGGCTGCTCGGCGAGGATGCGGCGCGCGTAGTGCACGTTGAACCGCAGGAAGTCGATGAACTCGCAGGCCGCGTCGATCTCGGCCTGCTGCACCGACTTGGACTGCCCGAGCACGGTGGCGCCGTTGATGGTGTCCCGCCACGGCCCGGCGAGCAGGTCGGCGGCGCGCAGCAGCACCGCGGCGCGCTCGTCGAACGGGGTGGCGGCCCAGCCGGGGGCGGCGTTCTTGGCGGCGCGCACCGCGTCGGCGACGTCCTCGCGGGTGGCCTGCGCGGAGGTGCCGAGCACGTGCGCGTGGTCGTGCGGCTGCACCACGTCGAAGCGGTCGCCGCCCGCCATCCGCTGCACGCCGTCGATGGTGGACGTGAGGTCGAGGCGCTCGGATTCGAGCTCGGCGATGCGCTTGTGCAGCGATTCCCGCTCGGCGGAGCCGGGGGCGTAGGACTTGACCGGTTCGTTGCTCGGGGCTGGGACGGTGGTGATGGCGTCCATGCCTGTCGCCTCCTCGCGGGTCGGCTGGGGTTCTGGAATACCCAGAACAGTAGGAGCGGGACGGGCCGCTGCGGCTGTACGATCGGCCATCGTTGAGGGGAGCGTGTTGTTCGGTTGGACGAGGACCCGCGTGGCCCGGCCGCGCCCGGAGCGCCGCTGCGGCAGCTGCTCGTCGCCGTCGGCGAACCGCTGATCGACCTGCTCGCCGCCCCGGCCGGCCTGGACGTGGACGTGCGGGACGTGGTGATCGCCGAACCCGACGAGGACGCGGCGGCCAACCCCGGCGACCTGGTGCTGGTGATCGGCGCCCGCGGCCGCTCCGCGCTGCGCCAGGTCCGGTCCGCCGCGCGGGACGGGGCCGCCGCGGTGGCGGTGAAGACCCAGGCCGAGCAGGACGCGGCGGTGCTCCGGGACGCCGCGCTGGACGCCGGCATCGCCCTGTTCGGGGTGTGGCCGGAGGTGCGCTGGGAGCAGCTGGAGTCGCTGGTGCGCACCGTCGTGGACAACGCGCGGCTCACCGTCGAAGCGGACGCGGGGGAGGCGCCGGGAGACCTGTTCGCGCTCGCCCAGACCGTCGCGGCCATGACCGGCGGCAGCGTCAGCATCGAGGACACCGCCAGCCGGGTCCTCGCCTACTCCCGCTCCGACGACGAGGTGGACGAGCTGCGCAGGCTGTCCATCCTGGGCCGCCGCGGCCCGGAGCCGTACCTGGCGATGCTGCGTGAGTGGGGCGTGTACGAGCGGCTGCGTTCCGGCGAGGAGGTCGTGGGCGTCGACGAACGCCCCGATCTGGGCATCCGGCGCCGGATGGCGGTCGGCATCCACGCGGGCGCGCAGCCGCTGGGCACCATCTGGGTGCAGGAGGGGTCCCGTCCGCTGGAGGAGCGGTCGCAGCGCGCGCTGCTCGGCGCAGCTCGGGTCGCTGCCGTGCAGCTGATCCGGCAGCGCGCCGAGGCCAGCGCCGCCCCCCGGCTGCGGGAGAACCTGCTGATCGGGCTGCTCGACGGCAAGGTCGACGCGGCCAGCGTCGCGGGCAACATCGGCGCCGACGCGTCCCGGCCCGCGGTGGTCGTGGTGTTCGCGCTGCGCGGCCGGGCCGGGGTGTCGAACCGGCCGGAGCTGGAGCTGGAGCGCGCCGAGATGACCGGGTTGATCTCGGTGCACGCCGCCGCCTACCGGCGCAGCGCGCTGGTGACGACGCTCGGCTCGCGGGTGTACGTGCTGCTGCCGGACCTGCCGGTGCACGCGCTGCCCGGGGTGCTCGGCATGACCAGGGAGATCGCGGCCGCCGCCGGGCAGCAGCTGCGGGCCGCGGTGCAGGCCGGGGTGGGTTCGGTGGTGGCCGGGCTGGACGAGGTGCCGCACTCGCGCGCCGAGGCGGACCGGGTGCTGGACGCGATGGGCCACGACCTGGACGCGCCGATCGCCACCATCGCCGACGTGCGCTCCCGCGTGGTGCTCAGCGAGCTGCTGACGGTGCTCGGCGGCAACGAGCGGTTCCGCGACCCGCGGCTGGACGCGCTGTTCGCCCACGACGCCGAGCACTCGGGGGCGCTGGCGCGGTCGGTGCTGGCGTACCTGGAGCACTTCGGCGACGTGCGGTCCGCGAGCGCCGCGCTGCACGTGCACCCGAACACGCTGCGGCACCGCATCCGCCGCGCGGGCGAGATCACCGGCATCGACCTCGCGGACCCCGCCGAACGCCTGACGACGCAGCTGCACCTGCTCCTGCACCGCAGGCAGGGCCGTTGATCAGAGCTTGCGCAGCCGCACCCGGTTGATGGCGTGGTCGCCGTCCTTGCGCAGCACCAGGGTGGCGCGCGGCCGGGTCGGCAGGATGTTGTCCACCAGGTTGGGCCGGTTGATGGTGTGCCACAGGTGGTGCGCCTCGGCCCGCGCGTCCTCGTCGGAGAGGCCGGCGAAGTGGTGGAAGTGCGACTCGGGGTCGGCGAACGCGGTGCCGCGCAGCGCCAGGAACCGGTCGGTGTACCAGCGCTCGATGTGGTCGGTGTGCGCGTCCACGTAGATGGAGAAGTCGAACAGGTCGGACACGGCGAGGCTCGGCCCGGGCTGCAGGACGTTGAGCCCTTCCACGATGAGGATGTCCGGCTGCCGCACCACCTGCTCGTGCCCGGGCAGGATGTCGTAGGCGAGGTGCGAGTACACCGGCGCGGTCACCGACTCGGCCCCGGACTTGACCTCGGTGACGAAGCGCAGCAGCGCCCGCCGGTCGTAGCTCTCCGGGAAGCCCTTGCGGTGCATGATGCCGCGCCGGACCAGTTCGGCCTTGGAGTGCAGGAACCCGTCGGTGGTGACCAGGTCGACCTGCGGGTGGTCGGGCCAGCGCGCCAGCAGCGCCCGCAGGATGCGCGCGGTGGTGGACTTGCCGACGGCGACGCTGCCGGCGAGGCCGATCACGAACGGCACCTTCGGCGCGGTCTCGCCGAGGAACGTGGTGGTGCTGTCGTGCAGCCGCTGCCGCGCGGCGACCTGCAGGTTGATCAGGCGGGACAGCGGCAGGTAGACGTCGGCGACCTCGTCGAGGTCGACGGGTTCGCCGAGGCCGCGCAGCGCCTCCAGCTCGGAGTGGGTGAGGGGCAGCGGCAGCGAGTCGCTGAGCTCCCGCCACTGCTTGCGGTGCAGTTCGACGTACGGGCTCAGTTCGCGGACTCGCGTCACGGCGCACACCCCTCGACGTTGAGGACCGGCCGGCTCTCGGCTGCTTCGGCCGGTCCGCACCGGTGCCGCCGAGCTCGACGGCACCGGCAACCCTAGATCTCGGGCCCCCGGGCGCGCTGTGACGCACTGCACCGCACCCGGGGCCGATCAGGTGATCGTCGACTCACCACCCACCGGAGGCCGGGATGACGGCCGACCGTCGAACCTCCCCGGCGGTTCGTGGCTTTGTCCTGTCAGAGGCGAAGCCGCTGAGCGGCGACCCAGCACGCAACCGGACCACCCGCGGGTTCTCAGCGTCCTCCTCGCGAGGACAGCGTTTTCGCCAGTGGCGGAGCCACCGGTGAAAACGAGCCCGCAGCGAGGAGGACGCTGAGGTTCCGCCACCCCACCACGACGCAGCAGAAGCGGGGAGACCGTCCGTCAGTCGTCGGAAGGCTGGTTCATCTTCGAGTGGCGGTAGCCGTACGCCGCATATACCACCAGCCCGATCGCGAACCAGACGCCGAACCGCAGCCACGTCTCCGGCGCCAGGAACGTCACCAGCCACAGCGAGAACACGATGCCGATCAGCGGCACCACCGGCATGCCGGGCGTGCGGAACCCGCGCGGCAGCTCGGGCCGCTTGTAGCGCAGCACGATCACCGCGGCGCAGACCACGACGAACGCCAGCAGGATGCCGATGTTGGTCAGCTCCGCGGCCTCCTCGATGGGCAGCAGCCCGGCGAACACGGCGGAGACGATGCCGATGAGCCAGGTGAACCGGGACGGCACCTTCCGCACCGGGTGGGTGCGGGAGAACCACTTCGGCAGCAGCCCGTCGCGGGACATGGCGAACCCGACGCGGGTGGCGCCGAGCATGAAGGTGAACAGCACGGTGAGGATGCCGAGGATGGCGCCGACGGCGATGATCGCACCGACCACGGGCAGGCCCACGTCGGCGAACGCGGTGGCGAACGCGCTTTCCTCGCTGATCTCCTGGTACGGGATCATGCCGGTCAGCACCAGGCAGGCCAGCACGTACAGCACCATCGAGATGATCAGCGAGTACAGGATCGCCTTCGGCATGTGCTTCTGCGAGTCCTTGGACTCCTCCGCCGCGGTGGACATCGCGTCGTAGCCGAACACCGCGAAGAACACGGTCGCCGCGCCGGTGATGGCACCGCCGATGCCGAACGGGAAGAACGGCGTGTAGTTGCCCGCGTTGATGTGGAACACGCCGACGATGACGACGAGCAGCACGACGCCGACCTTGAGGTAGACCAGCGCGGTCTCGAACCGGGCGGCGTTCTTCATGCCCTGGTTGAGCACGAACGCGATGAGCAGGCACAGCAGCACCGCGAACAGGTTGATCTTGTAGCTGCCGGGTGGCGCGTCCCCGCCCTCGGTGCCCGGGGCGCCGACCATCCACAGCGGCAGCTCGACGTGCAGGAACCCGAGCAGCTCGGTGAAGTACCCGGAGATGCCGATGGCCACCACGGACACGATCGCGGTGTACTCCAGCAGCAGGTCCCAGCCGATGAGCCAGCCGACGATCTCGCCGAGCACCGCGTAGCCGTAGGTGTAGGCCGAACCGGCTTTCGGGATCATCCCCGCGAACTCGGCGTAGGAGAACGCCGCCGCGGCGCTGGCGATCCCCGCGATGAGGAACGAGACCAGCACCGCGGGACCGGCCTTGCCGTGGGCGACGGCCCCGGCGAGCGAGAAGATGCCCGCGCCGATGATGCCGCCGACGCCGATCGCGGTCAGCTGCCACAACCCGAGGGTGCGCTGGAGCCCGCCGGACTCGCCGTCGTCCTCGCTGATCGCGTCGATGGGTTTGCGCCGCAGGATCCCCTTGCCGGGGCTGAGCCCAGGTTCCGCCATCGCGTCCTCCTGATCATCTTCGAAGTTGGCGGGAAACGTACGCGCCCCGCACCACCCGGGTGGTTGTGGGGCGCGACGACGTTCCGGGCCGCCCGTTGTCGACCCACACGATGATCGATCGAGATCACGATTCGACGCGTTCGCGCGAGCGCGCGCGTGCTCCTGGGGAAGTCTTGCCCGAACGGCGTGACGCGCGTGCCGCCCGGTCGTTAGTGTTCACGTCCGCGCGCCGCGCGCGTCACGCGATGGAGGGTGATCGGCTGATGTCCAGCTACCGGAGTGTCGTCGTCGGAACGGATGGGTCGACGCCCTCGTTGCGAGCGGTGACGAAGGCGGCGGCGGTGGCCGCCGACACGTCGGCCACACTGGTCATCGTGTGCGCTTACTACCCGAGCAGCGAGCGCGAGGTCGAGCAGGCCCAGGACGAGCTGGGCGGCGAGGCGTTCCAGGTGATCGGCTCGGCCCCGGCGGAGCAGACGCTGCTGGAGGCCGCCGACCTGGCCGCGCAGACCGGCGCCACCGAGGTGGAGACGGTCGCGGTCGTGGGCGCGCCGGTGACGTCGCTGGTGGAGGTCGCGGGCAAGGTGTCGGCGGATCTGCTCGTGGTGGGCAGCAGGGGTTTGAACACGCTCAAAGGCCGATTGCTCGGCTCGGTGCCTTCCGAGGTCTCCCGCCGGGCGGATTGTGATGTGCTCGTTGTCCGGACCTCGCGATGAGGACGGGCCTCGCGGCCAAGCGGAATCCCCGCTGGGCCACGAGGTCGAGAAGGCGCTGCTAGGCGGCGAACCGAAGTACACCAAGGCGGCCGTCGCCGAGGCGGCAGGCGTGGAGCTCGCCCGCGCGGAGCGGTTGTGGCAGGCGATGGGCTTCGCCCACGTCGAGGACCACGAGGTGGTGTTCACCGACGCGGACGTGCGGGCGGTGCGCATGCTCGTGCAGCTCGTCTCCGCCGACGTGATCACCGCGGAGTTGGAGACGGCGGTCGCCCGCACCCTGGCGCAGACCATGTCGCGGCTCGCCGAGTGGCAGGTGGCGATCTTCCGCTCGGTGCTCGGCGACCGCTTCGCCGAGGACCTGGACGTGACCGCGCAGTTCGCCGAGGCGATCACCCCGGTGATGGAGGACCTGCAGGGCTACGTGTGGCGCAGGCACCTCGCGGCGACCGCGGCGCGCGAGCTGACCGAGCAGGTCGGGGACGGCGACGAGCGGCTCCAGGTGATCGGCTTCGCCGACCTGGTCGGCTACACCCGCCTGATCCGCGACTTCAGCGAGGTCGAGCTGGGCAGGCTCATCGACGAGTTCGAGGAGACCGCGACGGCGGTGGTCGCGGAGAACCGCGGCCGCATCGTGAAGACCGTCGGCGACGAGGTCCTGTTCGTCACCGACACCGCGGCCGACGCCGCCGAGATCGCGTTGACGCTGAACGAGCGGATTCCCGGTTCCGGCAAGCTGCCGCCGCTGCGGATCGGCTTGGCGCAGGGCCCGGTGCTGGCGCGGTTCGGCGACGTCTACGGGTCCACGGTGAACATCGCCAGCAGGCTCACCTCGGTGGCGCGGCCGGCGTCGGCGCTGGTGGACCGGGAGCTGGCGACCTCGCTGCGGGCGCACCCGGCGTACTCGCTGACGTCGATCGGCCCGACGAAGGTGCAGAGCTTCCGCGGCCTGCGCGCCTACGCCTTGCGCCGCGCCCGCTGACCCCGCCGCGGGCGGCCCGTCCGCGCGGGTCCGCCGCCCGGCGCACGCTCGGTGGCCGGGTGGGCACGGGCTGGGCCGTTCGGGCGGCCGCGGCGACCGGTGTGATCGAGATCGCTCGATCGGCGCAACGGGCCTGGTCGGGCGACTACCGCGGGCCGGGGGTGCCGGGTCTCGCCTGGTCGGGTGACCTGCGAAATCGGTTGCGTGACGCAACTGAATCGGGTTCCGCCCGCCGCAGGCCGGCCGATCGGGAAATGGGCGATTTGTCCGGACGTGCCGGTGCTCGCAGGCCGACGAGCTGGCAGAAGTGGGATGCCGGGTCCCCGCCGGAGCAATAGGGTCGAAGCCATGGGAGTCGATCCGGGTACCTCGGGAGCCGTGTCAGCGAACCACTCCGACGAGGTCGCCGCCTTGGTCGACCAGTACGCGAAGATCCCGCCCGGACAGCAGGTGCGGCTCGCGAAGCCCACCAGCAACCTGTTCCGGTTCCGCGCCCCCAGCAGCACCACCGGCCTCGACGTGGGCAGGCTGAACCGCGTCCTGTCCGTCGACCCCGACGCGGGCACCGCGCAGGTGCAGGGCATGGCCACCTACGAGACCGTCGTCGCCGCGCACCTGCCCACCGGGCGGATGCCGCTGGTCATCCCGCAGCTCAAGACGATCACCCTCGGCGGCGCGGTCGCCGGGCTCGGCATCGAGGCCAGCTCGTTCCGCAGCGGCCTGCCGCACGAATCGGTGCGCGAGATGGAGATTCTCACCGGCTCCGGCGAGGTCGTGGTGGCTCGGCCGGACAACGAGCACGCCGCCCTCTACCGCGGCTTCCCGAACTCCTACGGCACCCTCGGCTACGCGCTGCGCCTCGAAGTGGAGGTCGAACGCACCCGGCCCTACGTGCGGCTGCGGCACATCCGGTTCTCCACCGCCGAGGAGTGCACCGCCGCCATCGAGGAGATCTGCCGCGACGGCGAGTTCGAAGGCCACCGCGTCGACTTCGTCGACGGCACCGTGTTCGCCGCCGACGAGCAGTACCTCACCGTCGGCACCTACGTGGACGAAGCGCCCGGCACCAGCGACTACACCGGCCGGCGCATCTACTACCGGTCGCTGCGCGAGCAGCAGACCGACCACCTGACGACCCACGACTACCTGTGGCGCTGGGACACCGACTGGTTCTGGTGCTCCCGCGCGTTCGGCGTGCAGCGACCCGCGGTCCGCGCGCTGTGGCCGCGCAAGTACCGCCGCTCCGACGTGTACCGGCGCATCGTGGCCTGGGACCGCCGCGCCGGGTTCTCCGACCGGCTCGCCCGCGCCCGCGGCGCCGCGGGCAGCGAACCGGTGATCCAGGACGTGGAGATCCCGGTGCGCCGGCTGCCCGAGTTCCTGGAGTTCTTCCACCGCGAGATCGGCATCGAACCGGTCTGGCTGTGCCCGGTCCGGCTGCGCGACCCGCAGGGCTGGTCGCTGTACCCGATGGATCCGGCGGAGCTCTACGTCAACGTGGGCTTCTGGTCCGCAGTGGACACCAAACCGGGCGACGCCCCGGGCTACTACAACCGCGCCATCGAAGACGTGGTCGGCGAACTGGACGGGCACAAGTCGCTGTACTCCGACTCGTTCTACGAGCCGGAGGAGTTCTGGCGGCTCTACAACCGTCCCGCCTACGAGAAGTTGAAGCGGCGCTACGACCCGGACGACCGCCTTCCCGGCCTGTACGAGAAGTGCGTCGGCAAGCGGTAGGGCCAGCAGGGAGGAGAACCGAACATGGGTTGGGCAGAGGTGTTCCCGCGCATCCTGGGCGACGGGCTCGACGTCGAGTTCCGCGCCTACGACGGGAGCCGCGCGGGACGGGCCGGAGCCGACGTCGCGGTGGAGATCCGCTCTCCGCTGGCGTTGTCGCACCTGGCGGCCTCCCCGGACGAGCTGGGGCTCGCGAGGGCCTACGTCACCGGGGCGCTGGAGGTGCACGGCGACATGCACGAGGCGCTGTCCCGGTTCCCGTCGATCGCCATCGCGGAAGTTCCCGCCCGCACCAAGCTCGACCTGGCGGTCCGGCTCGGCGCGCAGCGGTTCTGGTGGCCGGTCGGCCCGCCGCCGGAGGAGTACCGGCCGCGCGGCGGCCTGCGGCACTCGAAGCTGCGGGACAGCAAGTCCGTGTCCTACCACTACGACGTGTCGAACCGGTTCTACGAGTGGGTGCTGGGCCCGTCGATGGCCTACACCTGCGCGGTGTACCCGGACGCCGACGCCACCCTGGAGCAGGCGCAGTTCGGCAAGCACGACCTGGTGGCGCGCAAGCTCGGGCTGCAGGAGGGCATGCGGCTGCTCGACGTCGGCTGCGGCTGGGGCGGCATGGTGATGCACGCGGCCGAGCACTACGGGGTGCGGGCCATCGGCGTCACCCTCTCCCGGCAGCAGGCGCAGTGGGCGCAGAAGGCCATCGTGGACCGCGGCCTCGCCGACCTCGCCGAGGTGCGGCACCTGGACTACCGCGACGTGCCGGAGACCGACTTCGACGCGATCAGCTCCATCGGCATGACCGAGCACATCGGACTCGCGCAGTTGCCCGCCTACTTCTCCGCGATGCGCGCGAAGCTGCGGCCCGGCGGCCGGTTCCTCAACCACTCCATCACCCGGCCCGACGGCACCCGGGCCTCCAAGCCCGGCAAGTTCATCGGCCGCTACGTGTTCCCCGACGGCGAGCTGGAAGGCCCCGGGACGCTCATGTCGGCGATGCACGACAACGGGTTCGAGGTCCGGCACACCGAGAACCTGCGCGAGCACTACGCGCTCACGCTGCGGGACTGGTGCGCGAACCTGGAGGCGCACTGGGACGAGGCGGTGCGGGAGGTCGGTCCGGCGCGGGCGCGGATCTGGCGGCTGTACATGGCGGGTTCGCGGCTGGGCTTCGAGCTGAACAACATCCAGCTGCACCAGATGCTCGCCGTCCGCCTCGACGACGGAGCCGCCGGCATGCCGCTGCGCCCCACCTGGTGACCGGTCAGCCGGGCAGGTCCGCGGCCGACATCGGCGGGAGCAGGTCGCCCGCCGGTTCGCGGGACCACCAGCGGCCCGCCCGGCGCTCGGCGCGGTCCGCGAAGCGGTAGCGGTACAGCCGCGCGCGGACCAGCACCGGCGGCTCGTCCGGGAACGGGTCGTGCCGCAGCAGGCGGCGGATCCCGCGGTCGCCGCGCAGCAATCCGCGCAGCAGGGCGGGCATCCAGCCGCGGCCGTAGCCCGGCGAGATCGCCACGAACCAGAGCAGCCAGCCCAGCCGCAGGTGGTACGGCGCCACCTGCGGCGGGCGGCGGCGCGGATCTCCCGGTTTGCCGGGGAACTCGTACTCGCGCCAGCCGGATCCCCCGCTGCGGTCGGGAGTTCCCTCGACGACGACCTCGTAGCGGGTGCGAGTCACCGAACCGAACGCGCCGTACGTGCCGCCCAGGTGCAGCCGGTTGAAGCTGCGGTTCATCACCTGGTGGCGGCCGAGCATGTTGCGCACCGGGTGGCGGGCGATCACCAGCATCCCCGCCGCCAGCGCGAGCACGAGGACTTGGTGCCACAGCGGGGAATCCCGCATCTCCGGGGCGGGGAACCGCAGCAGCCGGTCGTCCATCGCCGAGCACGCCAGCGCGATCGTGACCAGGTTCAGCCAGGCGAAGTTGCCGCTCAGCAGCAGCCAGCACTGGGTGAGCACGACGAGCACCGCCGCCACGTCCGCGATCGGCTGCGGCGCGAACAGCGCGAACGGCACCACCAGCTGCGTCCCGTGGTTCGCCAGCACTTCGGCCTCGTGCAGCGGCCCGGGGAGCCGGTGGAAGAACCGGCTGAGCGGACCCGGCATCGGCTGCGTCTCGTGGTGGTGGTGCAGCGCCGTCAGGTCGCGCCAACAGGAGTCGCCGCGCAGCTTGATCAGCCCGGCGCCGAACTCCACGCGGAACAGCAGCCAGCACAGCAGCCACAGCACCGGCGCCGGGGGAGCGGTGTGCGCCGGGCCCAGGAAGATCACCAGGAAGCCCGCTTCGAGCAGCAGCGACTCCCAGCCGAAGCCGTACCAGACCTGACCGATGTTCACGATCGACAGGTACAGCGCCCACAGCACCAGCCACACCAGCATCCACGCCCACAGCGGCAGCGCCGCCACCACGCCGAGCACCGCCGCCAGGCCCAGCAGCACCCCGGTCCAGGCGACCGCGCCGAACGCGCGGTCCGAGTAGTGCAGGTGGAACAGGCTCGGGCTGCGCCGGAACCCCACCGCGCGCAGGAACCGCGGTGCCGGGGTGAGCCCGTGCTCCCCGGCCAGCGGGCGGAACTGGTGCACCGCAGCCGCGAAGCCCAGCAGGTACGCCAGGCCGACCAGTCGGGTGCACACCTCCCGCGCCTGCGCGTACTCCGGCGCCCAGAACCAGGAACCCATCGCGCTCCCTCCTCCCACTCGGGGTGCCCACGTGGCCGCGGCCGAATGCGGGCCCCGCCGGTCAGCGAGCGTGGGCGACGAGGTCCGCGGCGAGCGCGTCGAGGTCCGGGGCCGCGCGCAGCGACCGGGACATCCGCTCCACCCGGTCCCGCACCGCGCGGTCGCCCAGCACCTCGGCGCACACCCGCGCCAGCGCCGCCGGGCTCGTCGTCCCGAGGTCCACTTCGGCGCCGAGCCCCAGTTCGGCGGTGCGGCGCGCGTTGTCCGGCTGGTCGGAGAACAGCGGCAGCGCCACCACCGGGGTCCCCGTCAGCAGCGACTCGAACACGCCGCCGAACCCGCCGTGCGAGACGAACAGGTCCGCGCGGTGCAGCAGCGCCCGCTGCGGGGTGCGCTCGACGAGCCGCACGTTGCCCGGCCGCGGCCCGCGCCACTCCCGCGGGTCGCTGCCGAGCGCCACGACCGCCGTGCAGCGCACCCGGCCCAGCGCCTCGACCAGCAGCCCTTGCACGGCCGCGAGTTCCGGGATCAGCACCGGCGCCAGCGTGCCGAACCCGGCCAGCACCAGCGGCCGGTCCCCGGGCAGGTCGGCGAACTCGGCGGGCAGCCGGTCGGCGCCCGCCACGGGCACCGGCCGGTAGGTGCGAGCGGTGCGCAGTTCCGGGGGGTACCACTCCTGCGGGACGACCCCGGCGACCAGCGTCCGGTACGAGTGCCGCACGTCGTCCACCGGGTCCAGGCCGAGCCGCACCCGCTGCTCGTCGACGGCACCGCGCACGAACGGCAGGTTCAGCGCGCTGTGCGGGGCGATGTCGAGCACGGCGTGCGGCAGCCCGAGCCGTTCCGCCGCGAGGTAGCCGCCGAACTCGTTGCACTCCCGCACGACCAGGTCCGGTTGCCAGCGGGCCGCGGCCCCGATCAGGTCGTCGGCGAGCACCCCGGCGAGCGGACCGGCGAACGCCCTGGTCAGCGGGCCGGGAGCCCGGCGGGCTTCGACGGTGGTCCGGTCGGAACCGGTGGCCTCGGCGTGCTCGGGCATGCCGGGGCTGCCGGACACCGCCGGATCGCGCAGCAGCGCGTCGAGGGTCCGCACCCGCGGCAGCGGCAGGTGCTCCAGCCCGCACTCGGCGACGACGTCCGCCATCCCGGCGGCGCAGGCCACCGCCACCCGGTGCCCGGCGCGGCGCAGCGCGTGCGCGCACGGCGCCAGCAGCGGCACCAGGTGCGAGCGGAACGGCAGGCAGGTCAGGACTACGCGCACGGCGGTCGCCGGGCGGTGATCAGGCGGGTGCCGAGGTCGTCGAGCTCGTCCTCGGTGGCGCCCGCGTCCGCGCTGAAACCCTTGCCCCGCAGCAGTTCCAGCACGGCTTCGGCCTCGCCGCGATGCCCCTGCACCTCGGCGACGACCTGCCGCACCCGCGGCCAGTCCCGGTCGTCGATCCCCGCGAGCACGTCGGCCTCGGCACCCTCCACGTCGATCTTGAGCAGGTCGATGCGCTCCGGCAGGCCGGCTTCGGCGAGCACCTCGGACAGCCGCCGGACCGGCAGCACCACCTCGCGGGCGTCCGCCAGCAGGGCACCCGCGGTGGGGTGCTGCCGGGCGAGCTCCTTGGTACCCGGGTAGCGGGTCGAATTGCCCGGCAGGTCCGGGAAGTAGGTGAACGCGACCGCGTCCTCGGCACCGGCGCCCACGGCCTGCCGCACCGCCCGCACCCCGTCGACGCCCGCGAGGTTCGCCCGCAGCGCGCGGAACGTCTCCGGCATCGGCTCCAGCGCGAGGATCCGGGCGGCGGGGCACCGCCGCTTCACGAACAGGCTGAACAGCCCGACGTTGGCACCGACGTCGACGACCACCGCGTCGGCGGGCAGCGCCACGCCTCCGCGCAGGTAGCACTCGTCGCGGAAGATCTCGGCGTGGATGAAGCCGATCTCGTCGGTGCTGCCGGACGAGTTCTCCGGCACGTAGCAGCTGAACCCGTCGTCGAGCCGGACGCAACGCAGGCCGTCGCCCATCCCACCCACCTCCCCGGTCCCGAGGAACCTACTCCGCCCCCGGACCGCGGCGGCCCGGCACCCGAGCGCCGGCCGGCGGGGGAGCGGCCCGGTCATCGCGCCCCGGCGCGCCGCCTAGAATTCCGCGTCGGGGAGGCGGGAAACGAGTGCTGGACGAAGTCGCGCGCCTGTTGGCGTGCCCGCACTGCGGGGCGGGCCTGGAACCGGATGGTGCTGCGCTGCGCTGCGCCGCGAACCACTCCTTCGACCTGGCCAAGCAGGGCTACGTGAGCCTGCTGGGCGGCCGGGGCGCCCCCGCGCCGGGCGACACCGCCCCGATGATCGCGGCCCGCGCCGACTTCCTCGCCGCGGGCCACTACGACCCGATCTCCACGGCCCTGGCCGACGCGGCGGCCGAAGTCCACACCGGTGGACCGCTGCTGGACCTGGGCGCGGGCACCGGGCACTACCTGGCGCGGGTGCTGGACCGGGTCCCCGGCGAGGTCGGCGTGGCGCTGGACGTCTCCAAGTTCGCCTCCCGCCGCGCCGCGAAGGCGCACCCGCGCGCGTCCGCGGTACTCGCCGACGCCTGGCAGGGACTGCCGCTGCGCGACGCCGCCGTCGGCTCGGTGCTCAACGCGTTCGCCCCGCGCAACCCCGCCGAGACGCACCGCGTGCTGCGCCCCGGCGGGCACCTGCTGGTGGTCACCCCGAACTCCGGTCACCTGGGCGAACTCGTCTCGGTGCTGGGCCTGCTCAGCGTGGACGAGCGGAAACCGCAGCGGCTCGCCGAGCAGCTCGCGGGGCACTTCGACCCGATCGCCACCACCACCCGCGAGTTCCCGCTGCACCTGGGCCCGGCCGAGCTCGCCACCCTCGTCGGCATGGGACCCAACGCCTGGCACACCGCCGACACCCTCCCGGCCCGCATCGCCGAGCTCCCGACCCCGTTCCCGGTCACCGCCTCCATCACCCTCTCGACGTACCGGCGCAGGTAGCCCGGAACGCGGAACGGGGGGCCCCCCCCCCCGCGGGGGGGGGGGGGGGGGGGGTAACCGAGACGCGCGGGGGGAGGTTGTAATTTGGTGGGGGTTGCCGG
>NZ_JAIUKC010000034.1:0-19617 GCF_020177435.1 Saccharopolyspora sp. 7B
ACATCACTCCGGCGGCTTCCCGCGGCGGGGGGGGGGCGCGCCGCGGGGCTGGGCGCCACCGCCGCCCCGCCCCCCCCCCCCCCCCGGCCCCGCCCCCCGCCCCCCCGCCCCGCGCCCCCGCCCCCCCCCCCCCGGGGGGGCCGTTCGGGTTGTGGGATCAGCTCTCCGAGCGGGAGATGTTGATCATGTCGTCGCGTTCGACGACCTTGATGCGCTCGCGGCCCTGGGCCTCGCCGAGCGCCTGCTCGTGCGCGTCGAGCAGGTTCCAGCCGTCCCAGGTGGTGTAGCGGACGCCGTTGTCGTCCAGCAGCCGCAGCACGCTCTCGCGGTCCGGCTCCTCGGCGGTCGGCATCGAGTCCAGGTCGTCCAGCAGGTTGCCGATGGTCTCCAGCGCGTCGCCCTTGGTGTGGCCGATGAGGCCGACGGGCCCGCGCTTGATCCAGCCGGTGGTGTAAACGCCGGTGATGTGCTCGCCGTCGAGGTCGAGCACGCGACCGCCGTCGTTGGGGACCGTGCCGGTGCCGTGGTCGAACGGGATGTCCGGCACCGGGGAGCTCAGGTAGCCGACGGCGCGGTAGATCGCCTGCACCGGGGTCGTCTCGAACTCGCCGGTGCCGCGCACGTTCCCGTCGCCGGTGAGCTCCATGATCTCGGTGCGCAGGCCCTCGACGCGGTCGGTGCCCTGCACCTCGACCGGCGCGCGCAGGAAGTGGAAGTGCAGCCGGCGCGGGGTGTCGTTCTTCGGGTCCCGCAGCGCCCAGTCCTGGAAGGTCTTGACGATCGTCTTGACCTGGTTGTTGCTGCGGATGGCCTCTTCGCTGGCCTCGTCGAGCTCGAAGCCCTCCGGGTGCACGATGAGCTCCACGCCCGGCTGGTGGTCGAGCTCGCGCAGCTCCAGCGGCGTGAACTTGGCCTGCGCGGGACCGCGGCGGGCGAACAGGTGCACGTCGGTGACCTGCGAGTCCTTCAGGCCCTGGTAGACGTTGTCCGGGATCTCGGTGCTGAGCAGGTCGTCGGCCTGCTTCGCGAGCACCCGCGCCACGTCCAGCGCCACGTTGCCCGCACCGACGACCGCGACCTCCTTGGCGTCCAAGGTCCAGTCGCGGGTCGCCTCCGGGTAGCCGTCGTACCAGTAGACGAAGTCGGCGGCGCCGTGGCTGTGCGCCAGGTCGATGCCGGGGATGTCCAGCGCCCGGTCCTTGTCGGCGCCGGTGGAGAAGATCACCGCGTCGTAGTGGTGCCGGAGCTGTTCGAGCTTGATGTCCTCGCCGTAGTTCACGCCGCCGAGGAAGCGGATCTCCGGCTTCTCCATGATGCGCCGCAGCGCGTTCACGATGCCCTTGATGCGCGGGTGGTCGGGAGCGACGCCGTAGCGGATGAGCCCGTAGGGGGCGGGCATCCGGTCGAGCAGGTCGATGTCCACTGGCGTCTCGGATTTCGTCAGGATGTCCGCGGCGTACACGCCGGCGGGGCCGGCCCCGACGATCGCAACTCGCAGTGGGCGGGTCATGCGTGTCCTCCTGCTCGACTTCAAAGGTGGCGCCGGGGGTGGGCCCGGGCCGTCGTGGATGTGCCGCGGCGGGTGCCGGGCGTTCCGTTCTAGGGTGCCCGTCGCGCGCGGCGCGATCCGACCACCCTCCAGCTTAGGTTCCCCTTACCGGAAATCCCGGAATGCGGACGGTGAGAAGCCTCATAGCGCTTCTCGCTCGACCGGGTGGCGTCCCCGAAATCGATGGATGACCGGGCGCGGACCGTCACAGTACGATCACGTTCGGCGTTGGTGCCTGTACCTTCAAAAGATCTTGTAGAGTACCGACTTTAGTCGGGTCGACCATCGTGGACACCGGCACTCGGGAGGCAACGATGCACCAGCGGCCGGAACGGCTGCCTGATGGTGTTCACCTCGAAGAACGCGCCGCGCGGCGTCGGTCCCGGCCCGCTCCGGGAGCCGTCGCCCGGCGGTCCGCCGACCGCGTCGAGCACCACCCCGCGGAGCGCCCCGCGGGCCGTTGCGGGCCTCGCCCCCGCCGCGCCCGGGGTGGTATCCCGCCCTCATTCCTCCGGGGAATATGCCCATGCGCGAACAGTCGTCCCGAAATCCTCGGAAATGGCGGAATCCGCGGCCGAATCGGCGGTGCCGGGTCATGACGGAGTCTTCCGAGGGGCCCGGCGACGGCCCCGGGGCGGAACGGGCCGCGCTGGTCCGCCGCTGGACCCGCGAGATCATCCGCACCAGCTACGTACCGATGGCGCGCGCCGACATCGAGGACTTCCTGCTGGAGCGGCTCGACGTGCTGCTGGACGCCGCGGGCGACGCGGACCGGCTGCTGGAGGCCGCCGCCGAGCTCGGCGCGCGGCTGGTGCGCATCCACTTCACCGGTCCCGCCGCGCTGGACCGCACGCTGCGGGTGCTCGGCTCCGGGCTGCCGGAGCTGCGGTCCGCGCGGTTCGGGCGCGGTGACCTGGTGCCGGTGCTGGGCGCCGTCGCCGCCGCCTACGCGGGGCAGCTGCGCGAGCAGACCCTCGACGAGCAGGAGGTCATCAAGCGCGCCGTGCTGCAGGCCAGGGACGCCGCCGAGGAGGCGCTGCGCGCCAGCGAGGCCTCGTTCCGCGCGGTGTTCACCTCCTCCGCGCTGGGCATCGCGATCGTCACGCTCGACGGCATCATCGAGGAGGTCAACTCCCCGATGGAGGGCATCTTCGAACCGGTCTGCCAGGACCTGGTGGGCCGCAGCGTCTTCGACCTCGCCGACCCGGACTGGGTGGACGACCTGGTGGAGAACGTCGAATCGCTCTCGGTGGGCGAGGTGGACCGGTTCCAGTCCGAGACGCGGCTCAGCGGCGCCGACGGCGCGCACATCTGGACGCAGGTCTCGGCCTCGCTGGTGCGCGACTCGCACGGCGCGCCGGACTACCAGGTGCTGCTCTACGAGGACATCACCCACCGGCACATGCTCCAGGAGCAGTTCCGCAGGCAGGCCACCCACGACCCGCTGACCGGGCTGGCGAACCGAACCCTGCTCAAGACCACCTTGGACGCGGCGCTGGAACCGGTGTACCCGGGCCGCCGGGTCGGCTTGTGCTACTTCGACCTGGACGGGTTCAAGGCGATCAACGACAGCCTCGGGCACCCGGTCGGGGACGAGCTGCTGCGCGCGATGGCGCAACGGCTCAACGCGCTGGCCACCCTGGAGTCGGGGCTGGCGGCGCGGATGGGCGGCGACGAGTTCGTGGTGCTCGTCCCCGACTCGCAGGGCGCGGCGCGGCTGGTGGAGATCGTCGAGCACATGCTCTCGGAGGTGACCCGCCCGGTGTCGGTGTGCGGCCACCTGCTCACCGCCTCCGCCAGCGTCGGCGTGGTGGAGACCGCGGTCGCCGCCACCGGGCCGGACGAGCTGCTGCAGGACGCCGACATCACCCTGTACCGCGCCAAGAACGAGGGCCGGGCGCAATGGGCGCTGTTCGACCCGGAGCACAACGCGGCGGCCAAGGAGCGCTTCCACCTGTCGGCGGCGATGCCCAGCGCGCTGCACGAGCACGAGCTGTACGTGGAGTACGAGCCGGTGCTGTGGTGGGACGACGCCTCGCTGGTCGGGGTGCGGGCGCACCTGCGCTGGGACCACCCGGAGTTCGGCGAGCTCGACGCGGAGGACTTCCTCGGGCTGGCGGAGGAGACCGGCCTGATCACCCGGCTCGGCACCTGGATGCTGGAGCAGGTGTGCGCGCACGCCGTGCACTGGCAGGAGCGGTTCGGCGACCGGGGGCCGGTGGCGGCCGTGGACCTGTCGGCGCGGCAGCTGCGGGACCCGGAGCTGGTCGGCGACATGCGCCGCATCCTCGCCGACAGCGGGCTGCCGGCCAGCAAGCTGGTCATCGGGGTGCCGGAGGCGGCGCTGTTCGACCAGTACGGCGATCCGATCGACGCGTTGGAGATCTTCGCCGAGATGGGCCTGACGCTGGGCGTGCACGACTTCGGTCACGACCACCGCGAGGTGGCGCGGCTGCGCGGGCTGCCGCTGTGCGCGGTGCGGCTCACCGGCGGCTACCTGGACTCGTTCGCCGCGCCGGACGGGGCGGACCCGCTGGACGAGCACCTGGTGTCCAGCCTGGTCGGTTCGGCCCAGCTGCTGGGCTTGGCCGTCGTCGGCAGCGGGGTGCGCACCATCGAGCAGGCGAACCGGTTGCGCAAGCTCGGCGTGCAGGGCGTGATCGGGCCGTGCGCGGGCGGCCTCGCCTCCGCGATGGAGATCGAGGCGATGATCGCGGAAGGTGATCTCGGCTGAACCCGTCCGCGCCGGGCAGGGGCGGAAATCGGGTGGCGGGCGGCCGATAGCATCGAAGGGGCAAGTACCAGCCGGTTTCATCCGCGGGTCGCCTCCTCGGCGACCGCCCTTCACGAGGAGTCATCGTGTCCGTTCAGCCGCCCGAAGCCCAGCAGGTCACCAGGGTGAAGGTGCCGGCGGGCACTACCGCTGCCGCCGCCGTCGCCGAAGCCGGTCTGCCCGGCCAGGGCCCGCAGGCGATCGTCGTGGTCCGCGACGAGGAGGGCGAGCTGCGCGACCTGGCGTGGGCGCCGGAGTCCGACGTGGAGGTCGAACCGGTCGCCGCCGACACCGAGGCCGGGCGCAGCGTCATCCGCCACTCGGCCGCGCACCTGCTGGCGCAGGCCGTGCAGCAGCAGTTCCCGGACGCGAAGCTGGGCATCGGCCCGCCCGTCAAGGACGGCTTCTACTACGACTTCGACGTGGACCGCCCGTTCACCCCGGAGGACCTGCAGGCGCTGGAGAAGCGCATGAAGCAGCTCATCAAGTCCGGGCAGAAGTTCTCCCGCCGCCGCCTCGACTCGGTGGAGGCCGCCCGCGAGGAGCTGGCGAACGAGCCGTACAAGCTGGAGCTGGTCGACCTGAAGTCCGGCGCGGACGAGGTCGACACCAGCGAGGTGATGGAGGTCGGCGCCGGTGAGCTGACCGTCTACGACAACATCGACCGCCACGGCGAGGTCGTGTGGGGCGACCTGTGCCGCGGCCCGCACGTGCCGCACACCAAGTTCATCCCCGCGTTCAAGCTGACCCGGGTGGCCGCCGCCTACTGGCGCGGCGACCAGAACAACCAGCAGCTGCAGCGCGTCTACGGCACCGCGTGGGAGTCGAAGGAGGCGCTGGCCGAGCACCTGGAGTGGCTGGCCGAGGCGGAGCGCCGCGACCACCGCAGGCTCGGCGCCGAGCTGGACCTGTTCTCGTTCCCGGAGGAGGTCGGCTCCGGGCTGCCGGTGTTCCACCCGAAGGGCGGCATCATCCGCCGCGAGCTGGAGGACTACTCGCGCCGCCGCCACGAGGCCGCGGACTACGAGTTCGTGAACACCCCGCACATCACCAAGGGCACCTTGTTCGAGACCTCCGGGCACCTCGACTGGTACAAGGACGGCATGTTCCCGGCGATGCACCTCGACGAGGAGCGCGACGGGAACGGCGTGCTGCGCAAGGCGGGCCAGGACTACTACCTGAAGCCGATGAACTGCCCGTTCCACAACCTGATCTTCCGGTCCCGCGGGCGTTCCTACCGGGAGCTGCCGCTGCGGCTGTTCGAGTTCGGCTCGGTGTACCGCTACGAGAAGTCCGGCGTGGTGCACGGCCTGACCCGGGTGCGCGGCATGACCCAGGACGACGCGCACATCTACTGCATGCCGGAGCAGCTGCAGGACGAGCTGAAGTCGCTGCTGTCGTTCGTGCTGGACCTGCTGCGCGACTACGGCCTGGAGGACTTCTACCTGGAGCTGTCCACCCGCAACGACGAGAAGTACGTCGGCGACGACGAGAGCTGGCGGGTGGCCACCGAGGCGCTGCGCGAGGCCGCCGAGTCCTCCGGCCTGGAGCTGGTGCCGGACCCGGGCGGCGCCGCGTTCTACGGCCCGAAGATCTCGGTGCAGGCGAAGGACGCGCTGGGCCGTAGCTGGCAGATGTCGACGATCCAGGTGGACTACCACCTGCCGGAGCGGTTCGACCTGGAGTACACCGGCAAGGACGGCGCCAAGCAGCGGCCCATCAAGATCCACCGGGCGCTGTTCGGGTCGATCGAGCGGTTCTTCGGCGTGCTCACCGAGCACTACGCGGGCGCGTTCCCGGCGTGGCTGTCCCCGGTGCAGGTGGTGGGCATCCCGATCGCCGACGAGCACGCCGACCACCTCGTCGACGTGGTGAAGTCGTTGCGCGCCGGGGGGATTCGCGCCGAGGTCGACCACGGCGACGACCGGATGCAGAAGAAGATCCGCAACCACACCACGCAGAAGGTGCCGTTCCTGCTGCTGGCCGGCGGCAAGGACGTGGAGGCCGGCGCGGTGTCGTTCCGGTTCCGCGACGGCACCCAGATCAACGGGGTGCCGGTGGCGGAGGCGGTGGCCGCGATCGGCCGCTGGGTGGAGCGCCGCGAGAACACCTCGCCGACCGCGGAGGTCTTCCAGCGGGAGCTGGCGGCCGGGGCGGAGTCGGCGTGACCTCCGACGACAGCGGGGTCCAGTTCTCGGAGCAGCGCGGCACCGGCGTGCCGGACGCGCTGCAACGGCTGTGGACCCCGCACCGGATGGCCTACATCCAGGGCGAGAACAAGCCGGAGGGCGAGGCCAGCGAGGGCTGCCCGTTCTGCCGGTTGCTGGAGTCGGGCCTGCCGGACGAGGACACGCTGATCGTGGCCCGCGACGAGCTGGTCTTCGCGATCCTCAACCTGTACCCGTACAACCCGGGGCACCTGATGGTGCTGCCGTACCGGCACGTCGCCGACTACACGGAGCTCACCGACGAGGAGACGACGGCGGTCGCGGCGTTCACCAAGCGCGCGATGCGGGTGATCCGCCAGGTGTCGGCGCCGCACGGGTTCAACATCGGCCTCAACCAGGGGCCGGTGGCGGGCGCGGGCATCGCCGCGCACCTGCACCAGCACGTGGTGCCGCGCTGGGGCGGGGACGCGAACTTCATGCCGGTCATCGGCCACACGAAGGTGCTGCCCCAGCTCCTCGGCGACACCCGCCGCCTCCTCGCCGAAGCCTGGCACGCCTGATCGGGTGGTCCTCGCCTCGCCCGAAGAGAACGGGCGAGGCGAGGAACGACGAACTCAGCCGGTCTTCTCGAAAGGCTGGCAACCGCGGACCTCGAACGCCCCGTCGCCGTCCTGGATGGTGACGGTGGCGGGTCCTTCGCCGACGTTGTTCGCGATGATCGAGTCGAATTCACCCGAGGTGTCCTTCAGGCGTGCCCAGTAGCACATGGGAACGACGGAACTGGACGGACCGGCGGACTTGTAAGTCCCGGGTTCGATGTCGGTGCCGACCGCGTAGGTGCCATCGCCGATGCCGGAATTCGTCGGTTCTTGCGCGTCGTTCTCAGCCCCGTCGGTGGCAGCGTTCTGGCCGTTCTTGGTCATGGTCACGACGACGGTGGAATCGGATTTCACGACGGTGCCCGGCGCAGGCTCGATCTTGACGACGGTCCAGTTCGCAGGCAGCACGACCATGCTCCCGCCGCGGTCCTGACTGGCGGGTGTCACGGCGGTCAGACCGAGCGCGGCCAACTCGTCGAGCGCGATCTGGCCGTTCTTCCCCGCGAGGTCGGGCAGCGTGACGTCGACGACGGCCGTCGCGGGCGCGGGGCTGTTCGGCAGCGCTGCGGGTGCGGTCGGTTCCGTCGAACCGCCTGAGCTGATCGCGCCGATCAGGACCAGAACCGCGATGCCGCCGACGATCCACGGCCATTTCTTGGCCTTCTGCTTCGGCGGTGTCCCAGGTGGCATTCCCTGCGGGGACTGCGGTGGAGTGGCCGATGTGTTGAACGACTCGCTCATGTCCATTTTCTCATTTCCGCCCGAACTCCGGGCGCTGCGTGCGCACCCCATGTGCGCGCTCCGTAACACGATGTCGATCGATCACGGAGGGTTGTTACCGTTCGGGGAGAAAATGGTCTTAGCGGGGCAATTTCGCCTTGCTCACGTAACGCTCCGATGTTCTTGCTCGATGAGAATCGCCAGTGTCGGCCCTCTCGGCGGAAGGACCGGCCCCGGACACGACGAAGGCCGAGGACATCGCGTCCTCGGCCTTCCGCCGCCTTCGGGAGTGATCACTCGGCGCGGAGGTTGGCCTCGATCTCCAGGGTGATCTTGACCTTCTCGCCCAGCATGGCGCCGCCCTCGGGGCCGACGCCGAAGTCGGTGCGGTTGATCGTGGTGGAGGCGGAGATGCCGAGCAGGGTGCCGCCCTGGCCGTTGTCGGTGAAGCCGCCGAGCTCGGCCGCCAGCGACACCGGCTTGGTCACGCCGTGCAGGGTGAACTCGCCGTCGATGACGTAGTCGCTGCCGTCCTGGCGGATGCCGGTGGAGCGGAAGCCCGCCTTCGGGAACTTCTCGACGTCGAGGAAGTCGCTGTTGCGCACGTGCGCGTCGCGGTCGCCGTTGCCGGTGTTGATCGTGGCCGGGTCGATGTCCGCGGTCACCGAGGAGTCCAGCGGGTTCTCGGCGGTGACGATCTCGCCGCTGAAGCCGTCGAAGCGGCCGCGGGAGCGCCCGACGCCCAGGTGGCGCAGGGTGAACTCGATGTCGGAGTGCACGCTGTCGATGTCCCAGGTGCCGACGACGTAACCGGGGATCGTGGTGGCAGTGCTCATGTGGCGTCCTCCTGAACGGTGGTGCGGGTGGTTGCTGCACCGGGCAGCTGGACCGGGCAACGGTGTTGAACGTTCAACTATTCCGGGTGTGATGCGGTTCACCGGCGGTGTGGCGACTCGCCTGCCGTCCGATCAGCGCCTCGGCTACGGATACGCTGCCAGGTGAACGAGCACCGTGGATTCGGTGCGCTAGGCGGCTGGCGGAACAGGCGATGCTCAACATCTTCGCGCGGGCTTCGATCTCCCGCTGGACGCACCCGATCGGCGCAGCGCTGGTCCGGGCGGGGCTCACACCGAACGCCGTCACCGTCATCGGCACGGTCGCCAGCGTCGCCTCCGCGCTGTGGTTCTTCCCCCGCGGCGAGCTGTTCACCGGCACCGTCGTGGTCACCGTGTTCCTGCTGTTCGACGTGCTCGACGGGGCGATGGCCCGCGCGGGCGGCGGGTCCTCCACGTTCGGCGGCGTGCTCGACGCCGGGTGCGACCGCATCGCCGACGGCGCCCTGTTCGGGGCGCTGGTGTGGTGGGCGCTGGTCGTGGCCGGGGACCGGCCGCTCGGCGTCGGGCTGCTGCTGTGCCTGGTGGGTGCGCAGGTCACCTCGTACGTGAAGGCCCGCGCCGAGGCCAACGGGCTCAGCGCCGACGGCGGTCTCGCCGAACGGGCCGAGCGCTTCGTGCTCGTGCTGGTCGGCACCGGGCTGCACGGGCTCGGCGTGCCGTACGTGCTGGACGTGGCGGTGTGGCTGCTCGCAGCGCTCTCCGCGCTCACCGTCGTGCAGCGCCTGCGCGCGGCCGCCCGCTCCGCTCAGGCGGGGACGAGCTCCTCGTAGCGAGCTCCCCGGCGACGAACAGCCCGCCGTTTGGCGGAACTGCTTGACCGCGTGGGGCCTGGCTCAGTTGCGGGCGAGCGACATCGCGGCCAGGCTCCGCTGCGGCCAAGGCAAGATCGCGCACATGGAGAGCATGCGGAACGCGATCGGCGGACCGGACCTGGAGATCATGCTCCCGTTCCTCGGCGTCCCGGCCGAGCGGATCGACTGGTACCTCCGGCTGGCCGAGGTCGCCAAGCAGAAGGGCTGGTGGGACGGATCATCGATCAGACGGTCCTGAACCGTTGGGTCGGTGGCCCGGGCGTGATGCGCGACCAGCTCCGCCATCTCGTGGCGGCCGGTGAGCATCCCCAGGTGGTGCTGCAGGTGATGCCGTTCAGCTCCGGCCCGCACCGAGGCCAGCTCGGGTCTTTCAGCTGGCTCGGCTTCCCGCGGGCGGACGACCCGGGAGTCGTCTACGTCGAGAGCCAGCGCGGAGGCCTGTGCCTGGAGGACCCGGTCGAGGTCGCGGGATTCCAGGACGACTTCGAATGCTTGTGCGAGGTCGCTCTGACGCCGGACGATTCAAGGGCTTTGCTGATCGAACTGGCGGAGGGGTCTGCATGAGATGCGGTCGGCACGTTCCCAGCTCGACCTGCCTGCGCGGCACGGCTTGGCGGCGCAGCAGCTACAGCGGCCCGAACGGAGGGCAGTGCATCGAGGTCGGGGCGGTCGAGCCGGAGTCGGCTGCGTGGGCCAAGAGCAGCTATAGCGGCCCGAACGGTGGGGACTGCGTCGAGGTCGCCGCCTTGAGCGCGACCGCGTGGCGGAAGAGCAGCCGCAGCGGTCAGGGCGGCGGGCAGTGCGTCGAAGTGGCCTCGGTTCGGTCCGCCGTCGGCGTTCGGGACTCGAAGGACCCGCACGGCCCGGCGCTGCTGTTCGAGCGCTCGACGTGGGCGGCGTTCGTGCGGGGCCTGTGACGGCCGCCGACGCGGGTGCGGGAACCGTCGGTGCCGCTGGTTAGGCTGCTCGCCGCGAGTGCTCGATCAAGCGGAGGTGCGGCGTGGTGGCTTCGACGGACGACGCGGTCTACGACGTCCGCATCCGGGCCTGGGCGAGCGGACAGTTCGACTGGTTCCCGCTGGCCTCCGCGGTTCCGGCGGAGACCGTCGCGGTCCTGCGGGACACTGCCGCCTGGGACGTCGACGCGGCCGAAGCCGAGTCCGCCGCCGACCCGGTCCCGCCGGTCACGCACCCGATCACCGAGGCCGACGAGTACGCGGTGTGGATGCGCTACCCGTCCTCCGGCGGCAAGGTCCCGTGGGGCCTGATCGCCGACCACGTCACCCCGGAGCAGGCCGCGGCCTACGTCCGCAACCCGCAGACCCAGCTCAACGTCCAGCCGGTCGCCGACCGCACCGAACCGGCCCCGGTCGAGGACGACGGCGAACTCGACCCGGAACCCGCGGCCGGCTGAACCGGGACCGCGGAGCCGGCTCGGACTCCACCGGCCCGTCCCACCGGTTCCGGGAAACCGGGAGTCAGGTGGGCATCGGGTCGTAGCGCTCGAAGTGGCGGGTGAAGGTGGCGCTGCCCGAGCTCAGCGAGCGCAGGTTGATCGAATAGCGGGCGAGTTCGCTGGCCGGGACGTGCGCGCGCACCACCGTCCAGCCGGTGTCCTCCGGTTCGGTGCCGACGACCTTGCCGCGGCGGCTGGACAGGTCGCCGAGGATCACGCCGAGGTGCTCGTCCGGGATGGACACCGCGACCGCGTCCACCGGTTCCAGCGTGACCAGCCCGGCCTGCTCGGCGGCGCCGCGCAGCGCCAGGGCGCCCGCGGTCTGGAAGGCGGCGTCCGAGGAGTCGACGCTGTGCGCCTTGCCGTCCACCAGCGTCACCTTCAGGTCCACCAGCGGCAGGCCGTCCTCCAGGCCGCGCTCCACCTGCGCCCGGATGCCCTTCTCGACGCTGGCGATGAACTGCTTCGGGATCGCGCCGCCCACCACCCGGTCGGCGAACTCGATGCCGGAACCGCGCGGTGCGGGCTCCACCTCGATGTCGCACACCGCGAACTGGCCGTGCCCGCCGGACTGCTTCTTGTGGCTGCCGTGACCCTTCGCGGCCTGCCGGAACGTCTGGCGCAGCGGTACCCGCAGCGGCTCGGTGTCGATCTCCGCGCCGCCGTCGCGGAGGCGTTGCAGCACGACGTCGGCGTGCGCCTCGCCGGTGCACCACAGCACCAGCTGGTGGGTCTCGCCGTCCCGCTGCAACCGCAGGCTCGGATCGGCGGCGACCAGCCGGTTCAGGTTCCGCGCCAACGCGTCCTCGTCGCTGCGGGTGCGCGCGACGACCGCGACCGGCAGCAGCGGATCGGGCATCGGCCACGGCGACAGCAGCAGCGGGCTCCCCGGGTCGGACAGGGTGTCGCCGGTCTCGGCCGAACCGAGCTTCGTCAGCGCGCACAGGTCGCCGGCCACGCAGCGCGGGACCTCGCGCAGCCCCGAGCCGAGCGGGGAGTACAGGTGCGCGACCCGCTCGTCCTCGTCGTGGTCCGGGTGCCCGCGCTCGGCCATGCCGTGCCCGGACACGTGCACCGCCCGCTCCGGCAGCACCGTCCCGGAGAACACCCTGGCCAGTGACACCCGTCCGACATAGGAGTCCACCGAGGTGTGCACGACCTCCGCGACCAGCGGGCCCGCCGGATCGGCGGGCAGCTCCCGCGGGTTCCCGCCGTGCGGGTCGGTGACCTGCACCGGGGGATGCTCCAGCGGGGACGGGAAACCGCGCACCACGCCGTCCAGCAGCTCGGGCAGGCCCAGCTCGGTGGCCGCGCACACCGGCAGCACCGGGTGCAGGCCGCCGCGCGCGACCGCCGTCTCCAGGTCGCGGATCAGCACCGGCTCCTCGATGCGCTCGCCCGCGACGTAGCGGTCCATCAGCGACTCGTCCTCGCTCTCGGCGATGATCGCCTCGATCAGTTCGGCCCGTTCCCGCTCGCAGTCCCGCGCCGCGCCGGTGCCCGAGACGGTGCCGGTGAGCACCCCGACCAGGCCGGTGGTGCCGCCGTCGGGCCCGCGCAGCGGCAGGTGCAGCGGCAGCACCCCGGCCCCGAACGCTTCCCGGCAGGACTCCAGTGCGGCGGCCGGATCGGCCCGGTGCTGGTCCAGCCGGGACAGCACCACCGCGCGCGGCATCCGCACCCGGGCGCACTCCTGCCAGATGGCGCGGGTCGCCGCGTCCACGCCCTCTTCGGCGGACACCACGAACAGGGCCGCGTCCGCCGCCCGCAGGCCCGCGCGCAGCTCCCCGACGAAATCGGCGTAGCCGGGGGTGTCGATCAGGTTGATCTTGTGCCCGTCGTGGTCCAGCGGCGCCACCGACAGGGCCACCGAGCGCTGCTGCTCGACGGCCGCGCTGTCGTGGTCGCACACGGTGGTCCCGTCCACCACCGAACCGGAGCGCGGGATGGTGCCGGTCGTCGCCAGCAGCGCCTCCACCAGCGTCGTCTTGCCCGCCGCGGACGGCCCCGCCAGGACCACGTTGCGGATCCCGCTCGGATCGGTGGGGGCGGGCGCCGCCTGCACCCCCGGAACGTTCTGCTTGCTGCCCATCGCTGCCCCCTCGGACGTCGTTGTGTCCCCGATCACACACCCGGGTGACGTCGCGTGCAATGCCGTTCACCGGCGCCGATCGCGAAGTGGACTACTGAGAACAGGGGTAAGTGGACCGTGGAAGTGGTCCAGTTGCGGCCTAGCGTCGGAGGGGAGAGCGCGGCACGCCGCCGCGCCGGACCCCCGAGGGAAGGCAGACCGTGACCGACACCGCAGCCACCGCCCAGGCCACCGGCACCGACGGAGTGAAGCGCGGCATGGCGGAGATGCTCAAAGGCGGGGTGATCATGGACGTGGTGACCCCGGAGCAGGCGAAGATCGCCGAAGCCGCCGGGGCCGTCGCCGTGATGGCCCTGGAGCGGGTCCCGGCCGACATCCGCGCCCAGGGCGGCGTCGCCCGCATGTCCGACCCGGACATGATCGAGGGCATCGTCGAGGCCGTCTCCATCCCCGTGATGGCCAAGGCCCGCATCGGCCACTTCGTCGAAGCCCAGGTGCTGCAGTCCCTCGGCGTCGACTACATCGACGAGTCCGAGGTGCTCACCCCCGCCGACGAGGCGCTGCACATCGACAAGTGGAACTTCACCGTCCCGTTCGTCTGCGGCGCCACCAACCTCGGCGAGGCCCTGCGCCGCATCGCCGAGGGCGCCGCCATGATCCGGTCCAAGGGCGAGGCCGGCACCGGCAACGTCGTCGAGGCCACCCGGCACATGCGCTCCATCCGCGCCGAGATCCGCAGGCTCGGACAGCTCGACGGAGAGGAGCTGTACGCGGCGGCGAAGGAGCTGCGCGCCCCGGTCGCCCTGGTCAAGGAGGTCGCCGCCGCCAGGAAGCTCCCGGTCGTGCTGTTCACCGCGGGCGGGCTCGCCACCCCGGCGGACGCGGCGATGATGCGCCAGCTCGGCGCCGAAGGCGTCTTCGTCGGCTCCGGCATCTTCAAGTCCGGCGACCCGGCCAAGCGCGCCGAGGCGATCGTGAAGGCGACGACCTTCTACGACGACCCGGACGTGATCGCGAAGGTGTCCCGCGGGCTCGGCGAGGCGATGGTCGGCCTCAACGTCGACTCCCTCCCGGCGGACCAGCGCTACGCCCAGCGCGGCTGGTGACGCGGCCCCGGACCAGGTGAACGGCCCATTCGACCGGGCAGCGCGGTCGAGTGGGCCGCTCGCGCCGTCGGGGAGGCGGGCACCTCGCCGGAGCGCAGGTGGGCGGCCCATCGGGTCGGGGCCGGTCGAGCGGCCCCGCCGAACTCAGGAACGGAGAACTCGTGATGGATGGTGCGGCGGCTCCCGTCATCGGCGTGCTCGCCCTGCAGGGCGGCGTCGCCGAACACCTCGGCGCCCTCGACCGCAGCGGCGCGGTCGCCAAACCCGTGCGCAGGCCCGAGGAACTCGCGGACCTGCACGGCATCGTGCTGCCCGGCGGGGAATCGACGACCACGAGCCGGTTGTTGCACTCCTTCGAGCTGTTCGAACCGCTGCGGCAGCGGATCGCCGACGGCCTGCCCGCCTACGGTTCCTGCGCGGGCATGGTGCTGCTGGCCGGTGAGGTGCTGGGCGGTGCCGAAGCGGGCATCACGCCGCTCGGCGCGCTCGACATGACCGTGCGGCGCAACGCGTTCGGCAGGCAGGTCGATTCGTTCGAGGCCGACCTCGACTTCGCCGGGGTCGACGGCCCGGTGCACGCGGTGTTCATCCGCGCCCCTTGGGTGGAGCGCATCGGCCCGCAGGTGCGGGTGCTGGCCGAGGTCACCCCGCGCGCATCAGGCGACCCGGCCGCCGCCGGTAGGATCGTCGCGGTTCAGCAGGGGCGCGTGCTCGCCACCAGCTTCCACCCGGAACTGGTCCACGGCGACGAGCGCGTGCACCGGCATTTCGTGCAGACCGTTCGCGCAGGCTGAAGGCCCCGGGGTCTCGCCTGCGACGGCGTGGAAAGACGGAGGAAAGATGAGCGGCCACTCCAAGTGGGCCACCACCAAGCACAAGAAGGCCGCCGTCGACGCCAAGCGCGGCAAGCTCTTCGCGAAGCTCATCAAGAACGTGGAGGTCGCGGCGCGGACCGGCGGGGGAGACCCGGACGGCAACCCGACCCTCTACGACGCCATGCAGAAGGCGCGCAAGAACTCGGTGCCGGTCGACAACATCGAGCGCGCCCGCAAGCGCGGTGGCGGCGAAGAGGCCGGCGGCGCCGACTGGCAGACCCTGATGTACGAGGGCTACGGCCCGAACGGCGTCGCGGTGCTGGTCGAGTGCCTCACCGACAACAAGAACCGCGCCGCGGGCGAGGTCCGCACCGCGATGACCCGCAACGGCGGTTCGATGGCCGACGCGGGCTCGGTGTCGTACATGTTCTCCCGGCGCGGCGTGCTGATCGTGCCGAAGAACGGGCTCACCGAGGACGACGTGCTCGGCGCGGTGCTGGAGGCGGGCGCCGAAGAGGTCAACGACCTCGGCGAGAGCTTCGAGGTGCTGTGCGAGCCGACCGACCTGGTCGAGGTCCGCAAGGCGGTGCAGGCGGCCGAGATCGAGTACGACTCCTCGGAGCTGAGCTTCCTGGCCTCGGTGAACGTCCCGCTGGACGCGGAGGGCGCGCGCAAGGTCTTCAAGCTGATCGACGCGCTGGAGGACTGCGACGACGTGCAGAACGTCTACGCCAACTTCGACGCCTCCGACGAGGTCATGGCGGAGCTGGACGCCTGATCGGCGCGCGGGACGCGCCGGCACCCGGCGGCGCGGCCCGCGCCACCGGTCCCCGGGGCTCCCCCGATCGGATGAGAATCGGCAGAATGGCGCCCGTGGCGGAGACGGAAGAGCAGCTGCGGCAGTGGTTGGTGGACACCGCGGAGCGGCACGGCGCCGCCGTGGTGCACGTGGCGGCGGACGACAGCGGTGCCGCCCACGCGTTCTCCGTCGGGGCGTGGCGACGCTTCGGCAAACCCGAGGTCGTGGTGATCGGCCTGCCCCGGGACGTGGCGCAGGCGGTGGTGGACACCTACGTCGCGCGGGTCTCCGGCGGCGAGCGGTTCAGCCCCGGGCAGCTGTACGCGGGCTTCCTGGAGGGCTGCCCGGTCACCTTCGAGCGGATCGCGAAGCGGCACTACCCGGAGTACCTGGGCAGCGCGTTCGCCGTCTACAAGGGAGCGGACTTCCCGGCGGTGCAGCTGATCGTCGCCGCGCCGGACGGCACCTTCCCGTGGCAACCGGACGCGCCCGGCGGCTTCGCCGAGTACCAGCCGGTGCTGACCGAGAGCGGCGCCCCGGAGCGGTGGACGCCCGGCGTCGACGGCCCGTGACCGCGGGGGCGGTGCGGCGCGCGGCGCGCGGACGGGTGATCATCGGGTGTGTCGTGCGCGGGTGCGGGGCCGCGCGGGCGCTAGAGTGTCGAACGGGTGTTCCCGGGTGAGCTGAAGGCCGAGGAGGAAGTCGTGCGCGTGCTGGGAGTCGACCCCGGGCTGACCCGCTGCGGGATCGGCGTGGTGGACGGCGGCCGGAACCGGCACATCTCCTGCGTCGCCGTCGGCGTCGTGCGCACCCCGCCCGGTGACGAGTTGCCCATGCGGCTCAAGGCGGTCGCCGACGCCGTCGAGCAGTGGATGGACGCGCACCAGCCCGAGGTGGTGGCCATCGAGCGGGTGTTCAGCCAGCACAACGTGCGCTCGGTGATGGGCACCGCGCAGGCCTCCGGGGTGGTGGCGCTGGCCGCCGCCCGCCGCGGGCTGCCGGTCGCGTTCCACACGCCGAGCGAGGTCAAGGCCGCGATCAGCGGCTCCGGTCGCGCGGACAAGCGGCAGGTCACGCTCATGGTCACCAAGGTCCTCGGGCTCAGCGAAGCACCCCGGCCCGCCGACGCCGCCGACGCGCTCGCCCTCGCCATCTGCCACCTGTGGCGGGCGCCGATGAGCTCGCGGCTGGCCGCGGCGGAGGCGAAGGCCGCGGAACTGGCCAAGGCGCACCGGCAACGGCTGCGGGACGCGCGGCGTCCCCCGGCAGGCAGAGGAGACCTCACAGGATGATCGCTTCGGTACGCGGGCCGGTGCTCTCGATCGGGCTGGACCACGCCGTGATCGACGTGGGCGGCCTCGGGCACGCCGTGCACGCCACGCCCGCCACGCTCGCGGGGCTGCGCCGCGGCGAGGAGGCGCTGCTGGCGACGACGCTCGTCGTGCGGGAGGACTCGCTGACCCTGTACGGCTTCGCCGACCCGGAGGCGCGCGACCTGTTCGTGCTGCTGCAGACCGCGTCCGGGGTGGGGCCGCGGCTGGCGCTGGCGACGCTGGCGGTGCTCTCGCCGGACCAGCTGTGCCACGCGCTCGCGGACGGCAACCTCACCACGCTCACCCAGGTGCCCGGCATCGGGAAGAAGAGCGCCGAGCGGCTGATCCTGGAGCTGCGGGACAAGGTCGGCACCCTCGCCGGGAACGGCTCCGGCGAGCTGCCCGGCGCCCCGGACCGCGGCCGGGTCCGCACCGAGGTCGCCGAAGCGCTGGTGGGCCTCGGGTTCTCCGCGAAGCAGGCCGAGCAGAGCGTGGAAGCCGTGCTCGCCGCCGACGGCGCGCCCGCCGACACCTCCGCCGTGCTGCGCAAGGCGCTGGCCGCGCTGGGCCCGCGATGAGCGCTCCGCACGAGGACGAGGACCCGCACGCGGGACTCCTGCCCGGCCAGCTCCCGGCCCGGCAGGCGCTGCCCGGCGAGGCGCCGCTGGACCCGCAGCAGGAACCGGCCGAGCAGGACGTGGAGAGCACGCTGCGCCCGCGCAGGCTCAGCGAGTTCGTCGGCCAGCCCCGCGTGCGCGAGCAGCTGCAACTGGTGCTGCACGGCGCGCTCAACCGCCGCGAGCAGCCCGACCACGTGCTGTTCTCCGGCCCGCCCGGGCTCGGCAAGACCAGCCTCGCGATGATCATGGCGGCGGAGCTGGGCTCCGCGATCCGGGTGACCTCGGGGCCCGCGCTGGAACGGCCCGGCGACCTGGCGGCGATGCTGTCGAACCTCGCCGAGGGCGACGTGCTGTTCATCGACGAGATCCACCGCATCGCCCGCCCCGCCGAGGAGATGCTGTACCTGGCGATGGAGGACTACCGGGTCGACGTCGTGGTCGGCAAGGGCCCGGGCGCCACCAGCATCCCGCTGGAGATCGCGCCGTTCACGCTGGTCGGCGCCACCACCCGGTCCGGGACGCTGACCGGCCCGCTGCGGGACCGGTTCGGGTTCACCGCGCACATGGAGTTCTACTCGCCCGCCGAGCTGGAGCTGGTGGTGCGCCGCTCCGCCGGGATCCTCGGCGTCGACCTGCGCCCGGACGGTGCCGTCGAGATCGCCCGCCGCTCCCGGGGGACGCCCCGCATCGCGAACCGGCTGCTGCGCCGGGTCCGCGACTACGCGGAGGTGCGCGCCGACGGCGCGGTCACGCTGGAGGTGGCGCGGTCCGCGCTGGAGGTCTACGACGTGGACGAGTTCGGCCTGGACCGGCTGGACCGCGCGGTGCTCTCGGCGCTGGTGCGCTCCTTCCACGGCGGTCCGGTCGGGATCACCACCATCGCGGTCGCGGTGGGGGAGGAGCCGAGCACGGTCGAGGAGGTCTGCGAGCCGTACCTGGTGCGCGCGGGGATGCTCGCCCGCACCTCGCGCGGCCGGGTCGCGACCGTCGCCGCCTGGCAGCACGTGGGCCTGACCCCGCCGCCGCACGCGCCGGGCGAATCGCAGGCCGTGCTGTTCGAGTAGCGGCCGCCGCGGGGCGGTTCCGGCGGCAGGTGGGCTGTGAGACCGGCCACCCCGCGGGCGATAGGCTGCGCGGCGTCGACGGCCCCGATGGCCGCCGCCGGAGCCCGGTTCGGCCCGCGTGGCCAGTGGGCGGCGGCGCGCCCATCGACACGGCTGGCACACTGGAAGCGCTACATCCGAACAATTCGGGCGCCCCGGCTGGTGGTCGGGCGAATCCCACGGCGTCCGCCGAAACGGAGCATGATGTCTTTCGAATCCTTGTTTCTGCCGCTGCTGATCGTGCTGCTGGCCGTGCCGATGTTCTTGCAGGCGCGCAAGCAGAAGCGGGCCGTGCAGGAGCAGCAGAAGCTGCAGAACTCGCTGACCGCGGGTGACCGGGTGATGACGACCTCCGGGCTGTTCGGCACCGTGGTGTCCAGCGCGGACGACAGCATCGACCTGGAGATCGCGCCGGGCGTCGTCACCACCTGGGTGCGTGCCGCCGTCCGCGAGAAGGTCACCACCGAGGAGGCCGCCGAGGCCCCCGCGACCGAGCAGGACGAGGCCGCCCCGGCGGCCGAGGCGAAGGAAGCCGAGGGCGAGCAGAAGGACGCCACCGAGGCGACCTCCGAGTCCTCCGCGCAGATCGCCGAGCCGATCGAGAAGCAGAAGACCAGCTGAATCCGGTACGGCCGGTGACCGCACCGGCCGGCCGCCGCGTTCCCGGACCGGCCCGACCGCGGGCCGTCCGGCGGCGCCGTGGGCTGGGCGCCCCCGCCACGCGGCGGGGTGGTTTTAAAAACTCACAGGCCACCACACCGCACACTATGGGGGGTAACCGCGGGGAGGTGTTATA
>NZ_JAIUKC010000034.1:19625-34216 GCF_020177435.1 Saccharopolyspora sp. 7B
CCCGCCCCCCCCCCCCCCCGCCCCCCCCGCGCGGCCCCCCCCCCCCCCCGCGCCGCGGCCCGGGGGGGGGGGGGCCCCCCCCCCCCCCCCCCCCGGCGCCCCCCCCCCGGCCCGCCGCGCGCCCCGGCACAGCCGCGCGCACCTCCCCGGCACGCCCGCGTTCCGCCGAGCAGCCGAAGTGGACCTCCGCCGAGCACCGGCGTGGCGGGTTTACGAACCGCGCCGAACTCCGCCGGTCCGCGCCCGACTCGGGCGATATCCCCAGTTCGCGGCCCCGCGCGGCCGCCCCTCGCGTCCGTCCGCACCACCCGCCTGGCAGACTGGTCGCGGGCCTTCCCAGATCGTGCGGCGTGCTCGTGCTGTTCGGGCGCGTACTGTGATCAACGGCCGTTCCGGGGACACCTGGAGCGGCCGATCATCCGGGGCATCAGATCGCGGGCGCTCCGCCCTGCGCGTGCCGATGTCCCGCCCGCATTCCGTAGACAGTGGACAGGAGACCGACGCACCGTGGCACCTCCGGCCGGGCAGATCCGCCCAGGGCGTTACCTCGCGATCTTCGCGCTGATCGTCGTGGCGTTGTACGGATTGGTATTCCTCACCGGCGATCAGAAGCCCGACCCGAAGCTGGGCATCGATCTCCAGGGCGGCACCCGGGTGACGCTCACCGCGCGCACCCCGGACGGCCGGCCGCCGACGCAGGAGTCGCTGACCCAGGCGCGCCAGATCATCGAGACCCGCGTCAACGGCATGGGCATCAGCGGTTCCGAGGTGAACCTGGACGGCTCCAACCTGGTGATCACCGTGCCCGGCGAGGGCGGCGACCAGGCCAAGCAGCTCGGCCAGACCGCGGAGCTGAGCTTCCGCAAGGTCGTGCCGAACATGGTGGCGCCCGCGCAGGCCCCGCCGCCGCAGCCGGGCCAGCCCTCCGGGACCGCGCCGCAGGCCGCCCACGCCCAGCAGCCCGCCGACCCGGAAGCCCAGCAGGCGGCGATCGACGAGGCGAAGAAGACCCGGCAGAGCACCGACCCGAACGTGCAGATGCAGGCCCTCGCGGCCCTGGACTGCAACGCCGAGGACCCGCTGCGCGGCAACGCCGACCCGAAGCTCCCGCTGGTCGCCTGCGACCAGCAGAAGGCGCAGAAGTACGTGCTGGAGCCGGTGTTCATGGAAGGCACCGACATCGCCAACGCGGCGGCCCAACCGCCGAACCAGCAGGAGCCGAACTGGACGGTGAGCCTGGACTTCACCGCCGACGGGGGCAAGCGCTGGGCGGACTTCACCTCCGCCAACGTCGGCCAGCAGGCCGCGTTCGTGCTCGACGGCGAGGTCGTCTCCGCGCCGACGATCAACGTGGCGCTGCTCGGCGGCAACGCCTCCATCAGCGGCAGCTTCAACCAGCAGTCCGCGACGGACCTGGCCGACGTGCTCAAGTACGGCTCGCTGCCGCTGGCGTTCGACCAGTCCGAGGCCGAGACGGTGTCGGCGACGATGGGCGTCGCCGCGCTGGAGGCCGGTCTGATCGCCGGTGGCATCGGCCTGCTCCTGGTCGCGGTGTACTGCCTGGCCTACTACCGGTTGCTCGGCGTGCTCACGGTGCTGTCGCTGGTGCTCTCCGGCGGCATCGTCTACGGCGTGCTCGTGCTGCTCGGGCGGTGGATCGGCTTCACCCTCGACCTGGCGGGCATCGCCGGGTTCATCGTCGCGATCGGTATCACCGCCGACTCGTTCATCGTGTTCTTCGAACGGCTCAAGGACGAGATCCGCGAGGGCCGGACGTTCCGCTCCGCGGTGCCCAGGGCGTGGACCCGGGCGCGGCGCACCATCCTGTCCGCCGACGCGGTGAGCTTCCTGGCCGCGGCCGTGCTCTACGTGCTCGCGGTCGGCCAGGTGAAGGGCTTCGCGTTCACCCTCGGCATGTCGACGGTGCTCGACCTCGTCGTGGTGTTCCTGGTGACGCACCCGCTGGTGGCGCTGGCGTCGAAGAACAAGTTCCTGTCCAAGCCCTCGGTGTCCGGCCTCGGCGCGACGCAGCGCTACGCCGCCCAGCAGCGCTCCGCGCGCTCCCGGGGTGCTTCCAGCGCGAAGGAGGCCTGACGGTGGTCATCCACAGCACCGCCGGCGACGGCGGAAACCGGCGCGCGAGCGTCTTCGAACGCCTCTACATCGGCAACGGCGCCTTCGACATCGTCGGCAAGCGCATGCGCTGGTACGTGTCCCTCGGGCTGCTGGTGCTGGTGTGCATCGGCGCGATGGGCCTCAAGGGCTTCAACCTGGGCATCGACTTCGAGGGCGGCACCAAGCTGCAGGTCCCGGCCGTCGGCGCGCAGGGCCCGATCAGCGAGGACCAGGTGCAGGAGGCGTTCACCGAAGCACTCGGTCACCCGGCCGAGACGGTGCAGCTGGTGGGCACCGCGAACAGCCAGACCATCCAGGTCCGCACCGAGTCGCTGAACACCGCGCAGGTCTCCGAGGTCAAGGAGACGATGTTCCAGCGGCTCCAGCCGCTGGGCGCCGACGGCGAGCCGAGCCCGGCCGCGGTCAGCGACAGCGCGGTCAGCGGCACCTGGGGCGGGGAGATCACCCAGCAGGCGCTGCTGGCGCTGGGCGTGTTCCTGGTGCTGGTGACGGTGTTCCTCGCGTTCTACTTCGAGCGCTGGATGGCGGTGGCGGCGCTGATCGCGCTGCTGCACGACGTGGTGGTCACCGCGGGCATCTACGCGCTCACCGGCTTCGAGGTCACGCCGAGCACGGTGATCGGCCTGCTCACGATCCTCGGGTTCTCGCTGTACGACACGGTCGTGGTGTTCGACAAGGTGAAGGAGAACACCCGCGGGCTGCTCGGCCTGACCCGCCGCAGCTATCCGGAGGCCGCGAACCTCGCGGTGAACCAGACGCTGATGCGCTCCATCAACACCTCGGTGATCGCGCTGCTGCCGGTGATCGGCCTGCTCGTGGTCGGCGCCTGGCTGCTGGGCGTGGGCGTGCTGCGGGACCTGGCGCTGGTGCAGCTGGTCGGCATGATCGCCGGTGTGGTGTCGTCGATCTTCCTGGCGACGCCGCTGCTGGTGGACTTCAAGATGCGGGACCGCCGGTACCGGCAGCAGGCGGCGAAGGTCGCCCAGCGCCGGGAGCGCGGTTCCGCGAAGGAGACCGGCGAGCCTTCGGACGAGCAGGCCGAGGAGGGCTCGGAGCGGACCCTGGCCGGCGCGTCCAGCGCCGCGGGCAAGCGCGCCGCGCGCTCCGACGCCCCGCAGAACCGGCGGCGGCCCGCGGGCAAGTCCAGCCGCCCGACCGGGAAGAAGCGGCGCTGATGGCGGGATCGGACGGCGTGCGGGTGCTGCACCCCGCGCTGGAGCAGGCGGCGCGGCTGATCCGCGAGGTCCCGGACTTCCCGGAGCCCGGAATCCTGTTCCGCGACATCAGCCCGCTGCTGGCCGACGGGGAGGCGTTCGCGGCGGTCGTGACCGCGCTCGGTGACGGCCTGGAGTTCGACGTGGTGGCCGGGGTCGAGGCCCGCGGCTTCCTGCTCGGCGCCGCCGTCGCGCACGCGCGCGGCACCGGGGTCGTGGGCTTGCGGAAGCCGGGCAAGCTGCCGGAGGTCGCCGACCGCGTGGACTACCAGCTGGAATACGGCTCGGCGAGCCTGGAGCTCCCGGCGGCCACCATCAGTGCTGGTCAGCGGGTTCTCGTGGTGGACGACGTGCTGGCCACCGGCGGCACGCTGCGCGCGGCCTGCGAGCTGCTCGGCCGCGCCGGCGCGAAGGTGGTGGCCTCGTCCGTGGTGTTGGAGCTCACGGCGCTCGGCGGCCGGGACCGGATGGATTCGGACGTGCAGGCGCTGCTGGCGGTGTGAGGATCTTCGGCCCGGCTGATCGGTCCTGGTGAAGTTTTCCCGTCGACTCGAAGCTGAGAGTGACCGTTCAACGTTTCGGGGGACGGCCGGGGAAGGGTGATAGCCCGAACGGCGTTATTCTCGATGCCCGGGTCGTGACCACTTCAAGATCCGGGTGCAACGTCCCCTCCATGCCCGGGAGCGCGCGGTGAGCCAAGACGTCGAGTCTCCTGCCCCAGCAGCAACCGAGCAGGTGCGTCCCGCCTCGGCGACCAGGCGGGTGCGCGCCCGCTTGGCCAGACGGATCACGGCGCAGCGCGCCGCGGAGGTCAAGCAAGTGCTCGAACCGCTGGCCGCGGTGCACCGCGAGCTGCACCCGCACGCGGATCTGGCGCTGCTGCAGCGGGCCTACGACGTGGCCGAGGACAAGCACAGCCACCAACGCCGCAAATCGGGTGACCCGTACATCACCCATCCGCTGGCCGTCGCCACCATCCTGGGTGAGCTGGGCATGGACACCACGACGCTGGTGGCGGCGCTGCTGCACGACACGGTCGAGGACACCGACTACTCGGTGGAGCACCTCAGCGCGGACTTCGGCGACGAGGTGTCGCACCTGGTCGACGGCGTCACGAAGCTGGACAAGGTGAAGCTCGGCGCTGCCGCCGAGGCCGAGACCATCCGCAAGATGATCATCGCGATGGCCCGCGACCCCCGCGTCCTCGTGATCAAGCTGGCCGACCGGCTGCACAACATGCGCACCATGCGCTTCCTGCCGCCGGAGAAGCAGGCCCGCAAGGCCCGCGAAACCCTCGAAGTGCTCGCGCCGCTCGCGCACCGGCTGGGCATGGCCACCATCAAGTGGGAGCTGGAGGACCTGGCCTTCGCCATCCTGCAGCCGAAGAAGTACGACGAGATCGTGCGGCTCGTCGCCAACCGCGCCCCGTCCCGGGACACCTACCTGCGCACCGTCACCGACGAGCTGTCCGGGCAGCTGGAGACCGCGCGGCTGGCCGCGAAGGTCGAAGGGCGCCCGAAGCACTACTACTCGATCCACCAGAAGATGATCGTCCGCGGCCGCGACTTCGACGACATCCACGACCTGGTGGGCGTGCGGATCCTCGTCGACGAGGTGCGCGACTGCTACGCCGCGATGGGCGTGGTGCACGCGCTGTGGCAGCCGATGCCCGGCCGGTTCAAGGACTACATCGCCCAGCCCCGCTTCGGCGTCTACCAGTCGCTGCACACCACCGTCATCGGTCCCGAGGGCAAGCCGCTGGAAGTGCAGATCCGCACCAGCGAGATGCACCGCACCGCCGAGTACGGCATCGCCGCGCACTGGCGCTACAAGGAGACGAAGGGCCGCAACGGCAGCGGCGGGCAGGCCGGCGTCGAGGTCGACGACATGGCCTGGATGCGCCAGCTGCTGGACTGGCAGCGGGAGGCCGCGGACCCGGGCGAGTTCCTGGAATCGCTGCGCTACGACCTCGCCACCCGCGAGATCTTCGTGTTCACCCCCAAGGGCGATGTGATCACGCTGCCGTCCGGGTCGACGCCGGTGGACTTCGCCTACGCGGTGCACACCGAGGTCGGGCACCGCTGCATCGGCTCCCGCGTCAACGGCCGGCTGGTCGCGCTGGAACGCAAGCTGGAGAACGGCGAGGTCGTCGAGATCTTCACCTCCAAGGCGGAGGGGTCCGGGCCCAGCCGGGACTGGCTGTCGTTCGTCGCCTCGCCCCGGGCCAAGGCGAAGATCAAGCAGTGGTTCGCGAAGGAACGCCGCGAAGAGGCCATCGAGCACGGCAAGGAGGCGATCACCAAGGAGATCCGGCGGCTCGGGCTCCCGGTGCAGCGCCTCGTCACCGCCGACTCCATCGCCGCCGTCGCCCGCGAACTGCACTACGTGGACGTCACCGCGCTGTACGCGGCGGTGGGGGAGCGGCAGGTCTCCGCGCACCACCTGGTGCAGCGGCTCGTCGCGCTGATCGGCGGCGTGGAGCAGGCCGAGGACGAGATCGCCGAGCGCTCCACCCCGTCCACCGTGCAGCAGCGCCGCCGCAGCACCGGCGACTCCGGGGTCGTGGTCAAGGACGCCGGGGACGTGTGGTCCAAGCTCGCCCGCTGCTGCACCCCCGTGCCGGGCGACGAGATCCTGGGCTTCGTCACCCGCGGCGGCGGGGTCAGCGTGCACCGCACCGACTGCACCAACGCCGACGACCTGCGCAAGTCGCCGGAGCGGCTGGTCGAGGTGTACTGGGCGCCGTCCTCGTCCTCGGTGTTCCTGGTGGCCATCCAGGTGGAGGCGCTGGACCGGCACCGGCTGCTGTCCGACGTGACGAAGGTGCTCGCCGACGAGCGGGTGAACATCCTGTCCGCCTCCGTCACCACCTCGAAGGACCGGGTCGCCGTGAGCCGGTTCTCGTTCGAGATGGGCGACCCGAAGCACCTCGGCCACGTGCTCAAGGCGGTGCGCAACATCGAAGGCGTCTACGACGTTTACCGGGTCACCTCGGCGGCGTGAAGGTCAGGCCGTGATGTCGATCCGGTCGTAGCCGCGGAGGGCGAAGGCGGCCGAGCGGCGGGGGCGCTCCAGCAGGGCGAAATCGGGGAAGCGGGCGGCGAACTCGGCCAGCACCACCCCGATCTCCAGCCGGGCCAGCGGTGCGCCCAGGCAGTAGTGCATCCCGATGCCCAGCGCCAGGTGCGGGTTCGGCGTGCGGGTCAGGTCCAGCTCGTCCGGTGCCGCGAACGCGGTCGGGTCCCGGTTCGCCGCGCCCAGCAGCACCACGACCTTGTCGCCCGCCTCGACGCGGGTCCCGGCCAGCTCCACCGGGCGCACGGCGGTGCGCTCGAACAACTGGTTCGGGGTGTCGTGGCGCAGCAGCTCGTCCACGGCGGTGGCGACCGCGTCCGGCCCGAGCCCGCGGAACAGGCGCCACTGCGCGGGCCGGTCGTGCAGCGCGACGACGGCGTTCCCGATGCCGTTCACGCTGGCCTCGTGCCCGGCCATCAGCAGCAGCGCGCACGTCGCCACCAACTCGTCGCGGTCCAGCGCGCCGGTGCCGACGAGCGCGCTGAGCGGGTCGACACCGGGGTGCGCGCGGCGGTGCTCGACGTGCTCGGTGACGTGCCCGCGGAACTCGCCGGCGGCCAGCTCGGCGTCCCGGCGGCCCGCGTCGTCCAGCTCCGGCTCGTACATCCGCACGATGCGGTTCGACCAGTTCCGCAGCAGCGGGCCTTCGGCAGGCGGGAAGCCGAGCAGCGCGGCGATCACGTCCACCGGCACCGGCCCGGCCAGCGCGGACATCAGCTCGGCGCGGCCGTGCTCGTCGATCTCCGCGCGCAGCCGGTCCAGGCGCGGGCGGACGAGCTCGGTGGTGGTGGCGCGCATCGCGGCCACGGCGCGGCGGTGGAACAGCGGGGCGACGGCGGCGCGCAGCCTGCCGTGCAACCGCTCGTTCTCCAGCATGCTCAGCCGGTGCAGCGCGTTGAACGCCTCGAACTCGGCCAGCGGAACCCGGTCCACCCACACCCGCCGCAGGTCGCGGTGGCGCAGCACCGCCGAGCACAGCTCGTGCGAGACGGCGACGTGCGCGCCCCACGCCTCGTGCCGGTGCAGCGGTCCCCGTTCGCGCAGCGCGCGGAAGACCGGGTACGGGTCCGCGACGAAACCGGGATCGGCCGGGTCCAGCGCCGCCACGTCGATCACCTGCGCACCTCCGATCGGACCGAGCCTAGGCGTCCCGGACGCGTCCGAGTAGGCCCGGAACGGCGAAGGGCCGCGGAACCGTCCGGTCCCGCGGCCCTCCGCAGACGTCGCGAGCGGGTCAGGCGACCTTCGCGCTGTCGATGTGCACCGGCAGCTTCGGCTTGCCGTCGCCCTGACCGGTGTCGTCACCGGCCGCGGCCACCTTGTCCACGACCTGCAGGCCGGGCTCGCCGACGGTACCGAACACCGTGTAGTTCGGCGGCAGCTGCGAGTCGCCGTAGACGATGAAGAACTGGCTGCCGTTGGTGTCCGGCCCCGAGTTCGCCATCGCCAGCGTGCCCCGCGGGTACGTCGGCTGGGAGTCGACCTCGTCGGCGAACGAGTAGCCGGGGCCACCGGAACCGGTACCGGTCGGGTCGCCGCACTGCAGCACCTTCAGGCCCTCAGTGGTGGTCAGCCGGTGGCAGTCGGTGTCGTCGAAGTACTTCGACTCCGCCAGGTGCGCGAAGTTGTTCGCCGCGCACGGGGCCTTCGCGTGGTCCAGCGTCACCGGGATGTCGCCCTGGCCGGTGCTCAGCGTCACCTGCTGGGTCTTCGGCGCGTCGGCACCCGGGGACTCCGGCGGGTCGACCGGCTTCGCCGCGGGCTGGCCGGGCGTCGGCTGGTAGGTGCACGTCGGCGCGGCCTCCGACTCACCGCTGCTGTTGATGAAGTACACGACGCCCGCCACGGCCAGGATGACCACCAGCACCGTGGCGCCGAGGGTCATCATCCGACGTCGCTTCGCCTGCTCCGCACGCCGCTCCAACTGCCGTTCGAGCTTGCGCTTGGCGTTCTGGCGACGTTGTTCGTTGCTCGGCACCTGCTCCCTCCCCGGGGGCTCCGACACGATCAGGACACCTGGAGTTTATGGGCCGCCCGGTTCCACGGAACCGGCAGACCGTGCGGGACGATGTTCTAGGCTGAACAGGCCACGGCCCGCCCGTCCGCGGCGGTCGATGATCTCGTGTTGGACGACGAAAGGCGCACGCGTGCTGGTGCTCGGGTTCCCCGCCGGACCTCTGCAGGCGAACTGCTACCTGCTCGCCGCGGGCGACGGCGCGGACTGCGTCATCGTCGACCCCGGCCAGGAGGCGACCGAGGCGCTCGACGAGCAGCTGCGCGAACACCGGCTGAACCCGGTGGCGGTGCTGCTCACCCACGGGCACTTCGACCACGTCTTCTCCGCGGGCGAGGTGTGCCGCGCGCACGACGTGCCCGCGTGGATCCACCCGGCCGACCGGTACATGCTCACCGACCCCGCCGCCTCGATGGGCCCGCAGGGCGCGGAGCTGTTCGCGGCGCTGCCGCCGCTGGTCGCGCCCGGCGACGTCCGGGACCTCGGCGACGGCGACGTGCTGGAGCTCGCCGGGCTCGACATCGGCGTCACGCACAGCCCCGGCCATACCGGCGGGTCGGTGCTGTTCGGCGTCGGCGCGGACGAGGGCGGCCGGCTGCTGCTGGCCGGGGACACCCTGTTCGCCGGTGCCATCGGACGCACCGACCTGCCCGGCGGCGACCACTCGACGATGCTGCACACGCTGCGCACCCGCATCCTGCCGCTCGTCGACGACACGGTCGTCCTGCCCGGCCACGGACCCACCACCACCATCGGTCGCGAGCGCGCGAGCAACCCGTTCCTGCAGGACCTGGTTTCCGCCGACCGGTGACCCACCCCAGCTTGAGGACAGCGAAGCACCCCTGATGAGCACCTTCACCGCCCCCAAGGGCATTCCCGAGTACTACCCGCCGGAGTCCGCCGGGTTCCTGGCCGTGCGCGACGCGCTCGCCGACGCGGCCCGTCGCGCCGGGTACGGCCACATCGAACTGCCCCTGTTCGAGGACACCACCCTGTTCGCGCGCGGCGTCGGCGAATCGACCGACGTGGTCAGCAAGGAGATGTACACCTTCGCCGACCGCGGCGGCCGCTCGGTCACGCTGCGCCCCGAAGGCACCGCGGGCGTGATCCGCTCGGTCATCGAGCACAGCCTCGACCGCGGGCAGCTCCCGGTGAAGCTGCAGTACGGCGGCGCGTTCTTCCGCTACGAGCGGCCGCAGGCCGGGCGCTACCGGCAGCTGCAGCAGGTCGGGGTGGAGGCCATCGGCGTGGACGACCCGGCGCTGGACGCCGAGGTGATCGCCATCGCCGACGAGGGCTACAAGCGGCTCGGCCTCACCGGCTACCGCATCGAGCTCAGCTCGCTCGGCGACGCCACCTGCCGGCCGGACTACCGCGCGAAGCTGCAGGAGTTCCTCGGCAGGTTGCCGCTGGACGAGGCGACCCGGCAGCGCGCCGAGCTGAACCCGCTGCGGGTGCTCGACGACAAGCGGCCCGAGGTGCGCGAGCTGGTCGCCGACGCCCCGCTGATGGTGGACCACCTCTCGGCGGAGTCGAAGGAGCACTACGAGCAGGTCAAGCAGCACCTGGCCGACCTGGGCGTGGGCTTCGTGGAGAACCCGCGGCTGGTGCGCGGCCTGGACTACTACACCAAGACGACCTTCGAGTTCGTGCACGACGGGCTCGGCGCCCAGTCCGGCATCGGCGGCGGTGGCCGCTACGACGGGCTGATGGCGGAGCTCGGCGGCGCGGAACTGTCCGGCATCGGCTTCGGCCTCGGCGTGGACCGCACGCTGCTGGCCTGCGAGGCCGAGGGCATCGAGGTCGGGGACCGCACCCGGTGCGACGTGTACTGCGTGCCGCTGGGCGAGTCCGCGAAGCGGCGCCTCGTCACCGTCGCCGCTGGTCTGCGCGACGCCGGGGTGCGCACCGATATCGCCTACGGCGGCAAGGGGCTCAAGGGCGCGATGAAGGCCGCCGACCGCTCCGGTGCCCGGTTCGCGCTGGTGCTCGGCGAGCGCGACGTCGAAGCGGGCAGCGCGCAGCTCAAGGACCTCGGCAGCGGTGAGCAGCGGTCCGTGCCGCTGGACGAGCTGGTGCCCCAGGTCGCCGCGGCCGTGGCGGAGCTATGACCGAGCCCGCGGACGTCCCGGCCGAGACCGTCGAACTGGACCTGCTCGACCGGGCCACCGTGCGCAAGCGCGCCCGTAACGTGGTGATCGCCGCGCTGGTCGTGGCCGCCGCGTTCGGCGGCGTCGTCGGCCTCGTCGCGGGCCCGGCCGGGTTCGCGGTGGGCGCGGCGGTGGTGGCGGTGCCGCTGCTGCTGCTCGCGCTCGGTGAATCCCGCAAGACCACGTGGCTGCGCGGCGGCGAGGTCTCGGTGCGCGCGCTCGGCACCCGGACGGTGGACCTGCGGACGGCGGACCGGCTCGACCTGGTGATCACCGACGTGCGCGGGATGCGGACGGTGAGCCTGCTGGTCGGCGGACCGCCGAAGGGCAAGGCCGTGTCGGTGGCGCTGGCCATGTACGCGGGCACCGGCGGGCGCGAGCTCGGCGTGCTCGCGCTGCGGCGCATCGCCGACGCGCTGGCGTCCATCGGGGACACGCACGCGCTGGTGCTCTCCGAGCTGGTCGTGGCGCAGCTGAAGTCCGAGGCCAGGGGCGACGGAGCGGCGGCCCGCCCGCTGTACCGGCTCGCCTCGCTGGCTCCGCAGGGGCGGATGGCGCAGAAGCTGAACCCGCAGGCCGTCGCCGGTTTCGTCACGACCCTGGACTGAGCGGCTCCGCCCGGGTGCACGGCCCTCGAACGGGGTTCGCGCACCCGGGCCACTCGCCGGTGCTCAGGCCGTCGGCGGCTGCGGGCGGGAGCGGTGGTGGACACGGGACGTGGCGCTCTCCGCCGCCGCGGCACCGGCCCGCTCGGCCGCGCTCGCGCGGTCGGCACCACCGGTCTCCCTGGCCGCGACGAGCGCCGCGATCAGCGTGGTGATCGGCACCGCGGCGACCAGGCCGATGCTGCCCACCAGGGTGCGCACCACCTCCTGGGCGACCGCCTGGGTGCTGATGATCTCCCCGAAGCTGCGGCCCGACAGCGAGTACGCCAGCAGCAGCGGCAGCGACGCACCCGCGTAGGCCAGCACCAGGGTGTTCACCGCCGAGGCCACGTGGTCCCGCCCGATCCGCAGTCCCGCCTGGTAGAGCTTCCGCCAGCCCATCGACGGATCGGCCCGCTGCAGCTCCCACACCGCGCTGGTCTGGGTGACCGTCACGTCGTCGAGCACGCCCAGCGCGCCGATCACGATGCCCGCCAGCAGCAGGCCGCGCGCGTCGATCGGCGTGCCCAGCGCGGCGATGAGGCTGGAGGTGTCGTCGTCCAGCCCGGTCAGCTGCGTCGTCGCCGAGAACAGCGCGCTGAGCCCGCCGATCAGCGCCAGGCTCAGCAGCGTGCCGAGTACCGCCGTCGAGGTGCGCGCGGAGAACCCGTGCGTCAGGTACAGCACCACGAACATGATCAGGCCGGAGCCGACCACGGACACCAGCAGCGGGTTCTCCCCGGCCAGGATCGCGGGCAGCACGAACCCGATCAGCACCACGAAGCTCAGCACCAGCGCGCCCAGCGCGGCCAGGCCCTGCCAGCGCCCGAGCAGCAGCACCGCGACCGCGAACACCAGGCCGAGCACCAGCAGCGGACTGCCGCGCTGGAAGTCGACCACCTGGAAGGACGATTCCTCCTCCGGGTTGGCGCCCGCGTAGGACAGCACCACCCGGTCGCCGACGGCGAACCGCGGAGTGCCGGGTTCGACGGGCATCACCTGGGCGATGGTCCGGCCCGGGGTCGGCCCGTCCGACATCCGCACCTGGAGGGTGACGCAGCCGCCGGTGTCGCCGCAGCCGCCCGCGGCGGAGGCCACGACCTCGCCGTTCACCGGGTACTGGCCGAGGCCCAGGTCGGCGCCGGTGCGCTGCTGGTGGCCGAACGGGTAGAGCAGCGCGGTGCCGATGATCGCGGCGAGTGCGAACGGCACCAGGGCGATGGCGAGCAGGCGCTTGACGGTGCGGGAGGCGGGAGGACCGTCGTGTCCGTGTCCGTGTCCGTGTCCGTGTCCGTGTCCGTGTCCGTGTCCGTGTCCGTGTCCGATGGCGGTGGCGCCGGTGCTCGGGCCGGGGTCGCCCGCGGCCGGGGGCGTCGTCCCGCCGCCCGCCGCGGGAGCGGCGTGGGCTCCGGTCCGCTCGGTCTCGGCCCGGTCGCCCGGTGGGCGGCGCCGCGCGCGCGGTCGGCCGGGGTCAGCACCGCCGCGTTCGGCGTTCCGCCCGGGAGAGCCGCGTCCGGGAGTTCCGGCCCGTCCGGGATCGCCGTCCGGCCTGCGCTGCCCGCCGCGTCCGGGTTCGCGGGCGCCGGGTTCGGCGCCGCCGGGCTGGCCGCTCGCGGAGTCGCCGCCGGGTTCGTCGCCCCCGGGTCGGCCGCCGCGACCCGGTTCGTCGGGTCGCCGCCGCCGGGCGCGCGGTCCGGTCGCGTCGGGATCGGCCGGGCGGCCCGGTGGCGCGGGCTGCGGTCCACCGGGTTCGCCGGATCGGGGCGCGGGCCGCGATCGGGGGCCGGGCGGCGGGCCGCCTTCGTCCGCTCCGGGGTGGCGCGGGGGCCGAGGTCGGCCGGGTCGAGGTCGGCGATGCTCTCCGCCGCCGGGAGGCCCTGCTGGAGGCACGTCGGTCACCCGCCAATCGTATGGGGTGCTCCCGGAGCCGCACCGGCTCTCCGCCGCGACGCGATCACCGCAGCGCACGAGCCGTGGACGCGGTTCGACCGGGTGAGCCGAACTCCTGGACGGCGGATGTGCTCGGCTCGAACCCCGGCGTGCCGTTCCGCTGGACGATCAACCCCTACCGGGCTGCTCGCAGGCTGGCGATGCTGACGCCGACCACCGGCCTGGACGGGGCGATGTCGGTCGCACGAGGTCGGCAACGGTGGGCGACGTCGCTCCATCGACGTGCTGAGTCGCGGGCCGGAGCAATGAGATGATCGGGGCCATGTCGCTGGTACCCGGAGGACCCCTCGTAGGCACGAGCGCGATCGTGGTGGACAGGGGGTGCGTGCTCCTCGGGCGACGGCGCGGCGCGCATGGAGCCGGAACGTGGTCGTTCCCCGGTGGCAAGGTCGACGCGGGGGAGGCGCCGGAGCACGCGGCAGCCCGCGAGCTCGAAGAGGAAACCGGCCTGCGCGCCGGTCGGACGACACCGATCACCTGGACCAACGACGTCTTCCCCGCAGACGGCGTGCACTTCGTGACCTTGCACTACCTCGTCGAGGCGTCGGGTCGACCCGAGGTCCGCGAGCCGGACAAGATCGAGCAGTGGAGCTGGCACGCCTGGGACGGACTTCCCACTCCGCTGTTCGCCCCCGTTGCCGCTCTCGTGGCGACCGGCTGGTGCCCGCCACGCACCTGAGACGCAGGCCCGGCTCGGGTGGAAATCCTCCGTCCACGCGGCTGGAGCGCCCGGGACGGCACCCCCGAGCTGCCGGCCGGGACCGGGAGGCCGCGGGACCGAGTCGACGCCGCCGACGGTGCGCTCGGCCGCGCGCCGATCGGTCGGACGACGGGTTCCGCCTGGTGGCGGGTGGTGCGAAGTGGCACGGGTGCGGCGGTGCGGCGATCAGCTCGTGCTGCTGCGAACCGGCGCGCCCTGGCGGGCAGAGGTCTGGTCCAGCTTCGGCGGGAATGGGCGCCGGCGGTGAATCCGCTGTCGTGGGACTCGCGTTCGCCACGCCTTCTCGGCGGCTTTCCGAGGACGCGGATCGGGATTGAAAATCGTTGTCGAAATACCTACTAAAGTTGGTCCGCCGGACGGATTTCTCGCGCGTGAACTATTCGTGCACCGCGCGGAAATCCCTGGTCGCCAATTCATTTCAACAGGAAGGCGACTACTCTGGGTGTCGGACGCTGAACGACCGAACGAGTGATCGGAGTAGGCGTGCAGCTCGGCGCGAACGCCGGTGGCCGGTTCCGGGCGCCGGGGTGCCGCCGGGCCGACCCGTCCGGCGCAGTCGGGCCGCCGCGGCCGCTCGTCCGGACGCGCCGCGGGAACCGGCGACCGCCGGTGCCGCACCGGGACCACGCCCCGGACGTGCTTCGACGGCCCGCCGGTGGAACCGGGGGCGGTCGGGGAGCGCGGGTG